>DAOWMR010000488.1 GCA_030642995.1 Spirochaetales bacterium | reverse complement strand
CTTTGCCGACCAACTCGAGATTGTGGCTGGAACATTCGACATCGCCACTCCGCGATCCATCGTCGTTGGGCAGGAACTCGCGCGACGAATTGGGCTGCGGGTGGGAGATGGCCTGTCCGTCGTCAACTTCAGCGCAGAGGGGCTCAATCTTGCCAGACCGGATTCCATGGACCTTGTCGTAACCGGATTGTTCAAGACCGGATTCCTGGAATACGACGCCGGGTGGGGGTTCGTCTCCCTGACAACGACACGGGAACTCGGCGGCGGCGAAGCGGACACAGTTGGCGTGAAGCTCCTGGATCGATATTCAGATCGAGTGACAATGCGCCGTATCGATTCAACAGTTCCCGGCGCAGAGACCGTTTCCTGGCGAGACTACAATCGATCCATATTCGGCGCGCTCCGGCTCGAGAAAACTCTCATGATGTTGCTCATCGGCCTCATATTCGTAGTCGTTGCAGTGAATATCTACCAGTCCCTGCGCAGAAGCGTTGTGGAGCGGACCGAAGAGATCGGAGTTCTGAAGACCCTCGGCGCATCTCCGGCCTCCCTTCAGTTCGTGTTTGTTCTCGAGGGGCTCATGATAGGACTGGCCGGGGCCGCCATTGGGACCGTCCTGGGGCTGGCACTTTCCTTCAACATCAACGCTGTCTTCGCCGGTGCTGAGATTGTTGTGAACGGGATCCTCGGCGCGGCAGGATGGATTGTGGGACTGTTTGTCCCGGGGCAGCGAGGAGCAACCGGCGGGTTCACGATCTTCAGCCCCGCCTATTTCTATCTGGACTCCGTGCCCGCGACGGTCATTGCCGGCGAAGTCATTGGGGTTGCCCTTTTCGCTCTCGGGTCGGCAGTTGTTGCCGCGGTGGCCGCTTCCCGGCGAATAAGCGGAATCATTCCTGCAGAAGTGTTGAGGTACGAGTAATGGCGATGGTAGAGATGACCGGAGTAACGAAATCGTTTACGAACGGCCCGTCGGTTCTGACGGTGTTGCACGGGATTACCGTCACAATCCCCGCGGAATCGGTAACCGTCATCGCGGGTACATCAGGGTCGGGCAAGAGCACGCTTCTCAACCTGATTGGTGGACTGGACCGTCCGACCAAGGGGTCGATCGAAGCTGCCGGACATCGGCTGGACAAGATGAATGAGGCGGAGCTGACTGGATTTCGGCGCGACGTTCTCGGATTTGTGTTTCAGTTTCATTATCTCCTCAAGGATTTCACCGCCGCCGAAAACGTCATGCTGCCGGCGTTCATGGCCGGTGAGAAACGTGCGGATGCCTACGACCGTGCACTTGGACTTCTCTCTGAAGTGGACCTCGCCGAACGGGTGGAACATTATCCAAGCCAACTCTCGGGTGGAGAACGGCAACGGGTCGCGCTTGCCCGTGCCCTGATCAACAAACCGTCCTTGGTCCTCGCAGACGAGCCCACCGGCAACCTTGATCCCGGCAACAGCGCCATCGTGGAGCAACTGCTCGTAGATCTCGTTCGGAATCACGGCGCCACACTCATTGTTGTCACCCACGACGCGGGTCTTACCCGTATTGGGGACCGGCTGCTGGAGCTCACCGAAGAGGGGCTTGTGGAAGGATGAGAGTTGCCGCCAGCTTCCTTCTTGCGGTTCGATATCTCCTCGGTGGCCGCGCCGGCCGTCGAGTTCGTGGCGGGATCATCGGTGTCGGCCTCAGCCTGGTACCGCTCGTGGTTGTACTCCAGGTGACCGATGGCATGATTGCCGGGATCACCACGCGTTTTGTCGAAGCGGGGTCCTATCACATCCAGGCCATATCCCGGGCAGAGCCTACCCTGGAAGAGATCCGGGCGGTAGAAGCACACATGGCCGATGTGCCCGGAGTTACGTTTGCGTCCCTGGAGCGACAGGGGCTTGGGCTTGCAGCGTCGGCCTCAGATCGGACCGGAGTCACCATCCGGGCCATGGAGCCTGATCACTGGGAACGCGACGAGGGTCTTCGGACCTATGTGGAGTTCACCGCAGGGTCATGGGATCTCAACGACGTGAATTCAATTCTGCTCGGGACCGAGGTCGCCCGCCTGCTTGACGTTGATGTGGGAGACGAGGTGAACCTCGTGGTCGCGAGGCCCCTGTCGGGAGGACGGTTTCTGCCTCGGACGGCCGGATTTACCGTTCGGGGTGTGTTCACCAGCGGCTATCAGGATCTGGATCGACTGTGGGTAATCATTCCGTTCGAGCGCGGATTCAATCTGCTCCCCGACAATATCGCGCGTCAG
>DAOWMR010000295.1 GCA_030642995.1 Spirochaetales bacterium | reverse complement strand
GACCGAAGAAACGGTGTGTCTTGCCGACCGCTACCGGATCGGTGAGGAGGTCATGGTCGAGGTGAGCCAGCCTCGCCAACCGGGTTGGAAGCTTGGTTACAATGCGCGCGAACGCAAGATTCCGCTCCTTATGCAGGAACGCGCCGCCTCCGGCTGGTACTATCGCGTTCTCACGCCCGGCGCTATTCACGCGGGCGACACCATCGAACTCATCGAGCGTACGACGCCGGACTGGACATTGGCACGCCTGATTTCCGGATTCTACGGTACGCCACTTGACGCGACCTTCCTGCAAGCTGCCGCGCAGTCGGGTGTGCTCAGCAAGGAATGGCGTACGGCCGTCGAACAGCGATTATCCACGGGCGTGGTGGAGGACTGGGACGAGCGTCTGTACGGGGACATGGAATCGGAATGAGATATTGGCGACATGCTTCGATTTCTGGCCGTGGGCAGCCTCGCGAACCTGTCCCGGGGTGATCCCGTGGGCCGCTCATCGGTGCGGTATAATCGACGTGAGGTTTGTTAATGCGCGGGGTCACTCTCCTCCTCCTTCTCATTGTCGCCATCACGTGGCTTCCTGGCCAGGAAGCTACGCTGTCGCCTTCTGACTCTGAAGAGATCATCGCGACATCCCGACCCGGCGATCTGCCCATACCGAACATTGTCTGCCACAGCGGTAGTCCGTTGCTCCTCGAACTCAGCATCCCCGACCCACAGGGTCGCCTGACAGCGGTCACAGTGGAGAGCCCCATTAGCTACTCCTCTTACCAGATTCAACCGGATCCGGATCGGGAGACCGTTCAGCTAACCCTGTCGCCGTTCCTTGTTCCGGGCGTCTACGATCTTCGGATTGCGATGCAGGTCCACCAGGAAGGGGAACCCCGGCAAATCGAATTTCCGGTTCGAGTCGGCTTTGTTGACTTTGTCTTCGGACGGGACAACCTGCGTTTTGGCAACAACGCTGAGTATGCGAGTGTGATTGGTACATACGGCGAGATTCTTGCCGCTTGGCTCGATGATCGGTTTGGGGGGATCAGTGACGTTGAGCTGGTTCCGCTTGTCGACTACATGTATCAGTTCTTTGGCAGCCGTAGCGGTCGCTGCTATGCGTTTGCAGGATCAGAACTTCGTTTCTGGCGCTGGCCGGAGCTTCTCCCGACCTACTATGACGAGACCTATGATTTGCGGGCGGCCGTTCGCCGGACCCAGCAAGAGATGAATTTCCTTCAGATCGATATGGCCTTCGATCATTTCCTCACAGGCGAGGACGATCGCGAAGTGATACTGGACGAAGTGCGGTCGATCGTATCGCGAATCAGTACCGGAGAGCCCGTGGTCGTTGGATTAACTGGACCTCAACTCCATCACGCCATGCTCGTCTATGGGTTCATCCACAGACCAGAATCCGGGACCGTGGATCTTCTCGTTGCCAACAACTGGAAATCCGACCAGGATCTCAATCTACGCAGCAAGAATGCCGAGGCAATTCGCGTATTCCTTGAGCAGCAGGGAGACGGCCCAACGCTCGAGTGGCGTTACAGAGAGGGAACGAGGAACCGCGAGATTGATCGGCTCTTCATCGTGGAGGTCGAACGCGAGTACCAACACGAGCGCGACCAGCTCGACAGGCTCATCGCCGAGCGACTCGGTCGGCTTTCGGACAGCCATCGAGCGGTGCTCGTCGTGGAGGACGCCGCGGGTGCCTGGCTCACGAATGGAGAAGATTCGACGGGATACGACAGACGTCGAACGCAAGAGGATGTGGAAGGTGTGCTGTTCGACAAGGTCAGTCGCACCTACCGGTTCGAGTATCCCGCCGACGGCGGACTCTGGCTGGAACTCGCCGATGACGCCGGGGCCCGGATACTGCACTTCCATCCGGGAGAGGAACCGGGCATGGAGACGGCCTGGATCGAGGAAACACCCGCACCTGAAGAGGGGGCTACGATCAGGCGCAGGGTGAGCCTTGAGGGGAGAGACCCCGACTGGGAGATCGTTGCCGGGTCCGACGAGTAACGGGCCGGGTGGTTCCAGAGCTTCGAATCATGTCCCGGTTCCACAGGAGCAACGACAGCGGGCTTCTCTTGATCGACTCGGGCCGGTGTAGTTGCGTTCCTCAGAGTCCCCGGAAGCCGTAGCACCCGGTGATATCGTAATAAATCGTACGGCTCTCGCCGTCGGGGGTGACATACACGACGATGTCGTAGATGTTCGTATCGGACTCGGACAACATCTGAGTCTGCTTCGTCCAGTCCGGATGGTATCTGCGCACCCACAGAGCCTCGGCGGAAACGGCATCGAGAGACGAGCAGTCGGGACCGGCTTCGATCACCACAGCGGTTTCCAGGGCCTCGCCATCTCCCCCGGCGAACGTGATCCGTCCCAGCATGAAGGTCCAAATCACATCTCCGGTCTCCCGGGAGCCGGCCTCGTCACTGATGTCGAGTGCCGTATCCCCGCGGTTGGTCTGGATCCACGGATCGGCTCCAGACTCAAGCAAGGCACGAGCAACATCCGTATGTCCCTGCCACGCTGTGCCCATGAGGGCCGTCCACCCATACCCGTTCTGAGAGTCTATATCAGCCCCGGCCTCAAGGATCAGCTGGACAGTCTCCACATCACCAGCACTCGCCGCAAACACAAGCGCAGACGACCCGTCGGCATTGACCGCCTCCAGCTCAGCGCCGGCCTCGACAAGAAGCCGTACCACGTCGGGGGCTCGGGCGGATGCCGCGCCCATCAGCGGCGTGGCACCGTTCGACGCGCCTGCATTCGGGTTTGCCCCGCACTGAAGCAGTACCCGGACCGTCTCCACCGATCCGCTCACCGCTGCCCAGTGGAGCGCCGACAGACCGATGGAATCGGCCTCGTCAACGTCCGCTCCCATGCCCGCGAGGTAAGAACAGATGTCGGCCTGGCCTGCCTGGGCCGCCATGCTCAGCGCACCAAGCAGATCTGCATCCGCAGAGAGCAGGACGTCGACAGCCTTCCGGTGACCCAGTGCAGCCGCCCACATCAGGGCGGTCCAACCCTGATCATCGAACTCGTTGACGTTACCGTCGCGCTCGAGGATATCGACCAATGCGTCGTTATCGCCGTTCTTCACGGCTGTGATGAGAGCGTTCTCCTGGGCGACAACGCACGATCCACCTGCGAGTACAAGCAGCAGGACAGCGGGAATGATTGACCGGGGTCTGGTCACCGTACGATGTAGGTCTGAAGTCATAACTGAACCCCCTTTTCACCGGAAGCGAATGTTCGCGGGGCGTCTGGGAGCATCACTTGTGGAAGGGGCATGGACGTGGAAGCGGTGCCGTACTCCGTTGCCCGCATCTTCATTGCAGGATCTGTGGAATCGCAGCGCAACTGAGCGTGGCAGTCCCCAGAAATTCCCCACCGAGCCTGATGGTGGCTGCTGAATGGGGAGGCTGGACAGGTTGGCGGATACGCAGAGCAGGGATAAGATGTGCCGAACAGACCACCACCCTAGTGAGATGAAGCGATGTATGTCAACGTTGCACGGCATCACGAGCCGAAGGGATCCCGTCGTTGTCAGCTCGTGGCCAGTACCCTTTGACCGAGCCGGAGGAGAGTTGCTGTTCAACCTCATCAGTGACCGCTATGAACGGCGCTCCACTATGGTGACCACCAATCTCGCATTCAGCGAATGGGTTTCCGTGTTCTCCGACGAGAAGCTCACGACTGCACTCCTGGATCGACTTGCCCATCATTCCCACATACTCACCACGAAGGGCAAATCCTACAGAACCCTCAAACAGAAAGGAGGTAAGACCGACTCGGATTGATGGGCGCCGAGCCGCCGGTGCCGTTGGCATCGACGCTCGCTCGGCCTATACTCGACCACTGCCAGGGTGGGTCAATTATCGAGCGGCGGTAACACACAAGTCGTTCAGAACCGAGAAATCCTTTGTTGGCTGGGTCCAGCGATTCCTTTCAGATCTGGGACCAATGGCCGCGACGAGATATCGGCTGACCAGGTGAGACACTTCCTGTCCTACCTCGCCGTCGAGAGACGGGTGGAGTGCGTCATGAGATCGCCGGCAATGACGCCGCTGTCATAGTGGCCGCGCGTGAGAATACCAGCGAAATGGCGAAACGCCGGCTCGTATCCGTGAAGGTCACTTGTGAAGAGGATCCGCATTCCAGTACGTCTCATTCCATGGTGTCACGAGGATTCAGCGCGTCTTGCGCCTTGGGTTGCACCACAATCAGCCCGTCATCGGTGGCCTCTTCGATACTAT
>DAOWMR010000009.1 GCA_030642995.1 Spirochaetales bacterium | reverse complement strand
GGTAACCGGCTGGGGGTACGTTCAGGTCACCTATGCAGTCATCGGTCTCGTTATGTTTGTCGTACTCGGGTTCATTACAAATTTCATCTCGCAGGGAATTACGCGGCCGGTTCATCAGCTCCAGGAGATCATGCGGAGCGTGGAAACCGGTGAGTTCAAGGTGGCCGGAGAGTTGAAGGCTACCGACGAGATTCGTGAGCTCGCCCGGGAGTACGACATCATGGTGAGTCGGATCCGCGACCTGATGAACGCAAACGCACGCGAGCAGGAACTCAAGAGAAAGAGTGATCTCAAGGCGTTACAGGCGCAGATCAATCCTCATTTTCTCTACAATACACTGGATTCAATTGTGTGGATGGCCGAAATGGACAAGAGTCCCGAGGTTGTAAAGATGACCTCGGCCTTGTCTCGTCTATTCAGGACCAGTATCAGTCGTGGTCGGGAACTCATACGCCTCCGTGACGAACTGGATCACGTGCGCAACTACCTTACAATTCAGAAAATGCGGTACGAGGACAAGTTCCACTACAATATTGAGGTGGATGACTCACTCCTGGATCTCACCGTGCTGAAAATCATTCTGCAACCACTGGTGGAAAACGCGATCTATCATGGCGTTCGGGGTGCCAGCTACACAGGATTGATTGAGATTGGGGGCGCCGTCGAGAACAATCTGCTGCGCCTCTGGGTGCGGGACAACGGCGTGGGCATGGACGGCGCTGAGCTCGAAGCGCTCCTGCGACACCTGAGCGGTCCTGTTGGTGAATCTGCTGATTCAAATCAGCAGGGCCTCGGCGTGCGAAATGTCCACGAGCGAATTCGGCTTTATTTCGGGCTGGATTACGGGCTGGAAATTCAGAGCGAGCCGGAGAATGGCACGACGATTCATTGTCGGCTTCCTCTGTCTCCATGGATGGGGTGATATGCGGAATTGGCTTGTCTGGCTGTCGAGTCTCGGAGCAGCGGTGGCTCTCTTTCTTGTTTTGACATTGCTCTATCGGCAGAGCACCCCGGAGCGTCCACCGCCCCTGCCGACCGTACCCGTCATCCTCAAGTCCACGGCTCAACCCATGGACTTCTGGGACGCAGTCTCCCAGGGAATGAGACAGGCGTCGCGCGAGTTTGGTCTTCCGGTGGAGACCACCGGTCCTCCCCACGAACGCGACATTGAGGAGCAGCTCAGCATCGTGGAAGAGATCATTGCCGGGCGTCCTCCGCTCATCATTCTTGCAGCCTCCGATTACAATCGACTTGCCGAGCCGGTTTCCCGGGCCGTCTCCCTGGGAATCCCGGTTATCACCCTGGACTCAGGCGTAAACTCCGACGAGCCCATCTCGTTTGTCGCAACGGACAACGTGGAGGCCGGGAGGAAGGCCGGTGCCGAGATGGCTCGACTCATAGCCGAGCACACTCCGAAGGTCGTGGCAATTGTGAGTCACATTCGAGAGACTGCTACCGCCATCGAGCGGGAGGCCGGTGTCCGCGAGGCGCTTTCCGGGCTGGGCATCGCAGGCACCTGGTTCTGCGACGTGAACCGGGAGAAGGCGTACGTCATCACTCGTGATCTGCTCAACCGGCCCGACATCGGTGGGATTGTCGCCTTGAACGAAGTCGCAACCCTCGGTGTTGCCGATGCCGTCAGGGATGCTACAGCCGAAGATCGCGTGATCGTCGTGGGGTTTGACAATTCGGTTGAAGAGCTCACCTACCTCGAGCAGGGGATCATCAAGGCCACGGTTGTGCAACGTCCTTTTGACATGGGTTACTTCGCTGTGAAGACTGCGTACGAGTACCTGAACGGCGAAACCGTGAACGCCCGGATCTACACAGGGTCTCTCCTCGTGACCGCGGAAAATTGTTTGACCCCGGCTACCAGGAAATCCTGTTTCCGTTCAACGAAGCAGAGTAGGCAGTGTGTGGGCGGCGCACGTTGCCCGCGGAGCGCGAAAACCGGAAAATAACGGACAAGATTCGGAAAATAGTCGATTCCGAAACGGGTAGCGCGGCCCACATAATTGACTCCTCGTGGGCCCGCGGCGCCATGTTGCGCAATGTCGGACTGTTTGGACCGGAATTGGGAATCGACCGACGTGCGGACCGTGGGTTACAATCCCACGGTCCGAGTCGCAGATTGTACATTGTTCGGGCCTGATCGTTGTGTATCCTGTTCTTTATCGCGTAAGGAGTGATTGCCTTGCCAGAACAAGTGCTCTTCATGAAGAACATTGATAAACGATTCACGGGTGTGCATGCCCTGAAGACCGTGGATTTTGACCTGAACAAGGGAGAAATCCATGCCCTGGTGGGTGAGAACGGGGCCGGAAAGTCGACCCTCATGAAGACCCTGACCGGAATTGCCCCGAAAGACTCCGGTGAGATTCATTACCTCGGGCGACTGTTCAACTCCCGCGATCCGAAGCATGCCCTTGAGATGGGAATTGGGATCATTCATCAGGAACTGAACATGATGGACCAACTCACTGTCTCACAGAACATTTTCATCGGGCGAGAGTCTGTTGGGAAGAGTGGCGTGTTTCTCGACAAAAAGCGGCAGAACCAGCGCACCCAGGAATTGTTCAAGAAGCTCAATATGAATATCGATCCAACCGAGACACTGGGCAAGCTGACGATCGGGAAGCAGCAAATGGTGGAGATTGCCAAGGCGGTGTCCCACAATCTGCGAATCCTCATACTGGATGAACCAACGGCCGCCCTCACCGAGACCGAGATCAATGAGCTGTTTGCGATCATGCGGGATCTGGCAACCAAAGGCGTCGCCATGATCTACATCTCGCATCGTATGGACGAGATCGGAGTGATCACCGATCGGGTCACCGTGCTGCGCGATGGAGAGTGCGTCGGAACGCGTGAGACCTCGGACGTGACCAAGGAAGAGATCATCAACCTGATGGTGGGCCGGGTCATCTACGAGACGCCCAAGGCCGTAAGCAATGTGCCCGCGGATGCCGACGTGGTCCTGCGTGTAAAGAAACTGAATGCCGGAAAGATGGTGCAGGATGTCAGTTTTGAATTGCGCAGAGGGGAGATCCTGGGTTTCGCCGGTCTGATGGGCGCCGGGCGCACCGAGACGGCGCGTGCACTGTTTGGGGCGGATGAGATCCAGAGCGGGACCGTCGAAATCAACGGACGACCGGTCTGGATCCAATCACCGGAGGACGCCGTGTCCCACGGAGTTGGCTATCTCTCTGAGGACAGAAAGCGGTTTGGCCTCGCGCTGAACCTGAGTGTCAAAGACAATGTCGTCCTGGCTACTTACGAGGAGTTCGAGAAGGGGCTATTCATCCAGGCGAAGAAAGTGGAGAAGGTTGTGCGTGAGTTCGTCGATCGGTTGAGCATCAAGACGCCCAGCCTTGATCAGCTCCTCAGGCATCTATCCGGCGGCAACCAGCAGAAGGTTGTTGTCGCGAAGTGGTTGATACGGAACAGCGATATTTTCATCTTCGACGAACCAACCCGGGGTATTGACGTTGGGGCGAAGAGTGAGATCTATACGCTGATGAACAAGCTCGCGAAGGAAGGGAAATCGATCATCATGATTTCTTCCGAGCTGCCGGAGATTCTTCGCATGAGCGATCGCATCGTGGTCATGTGTGAAGGACGAGTCACCGGTGAATTGGACATCAGCGAGGCCAGCCAGAAGGCGATCATGCACTACGCCACGATGGGTAGTCAGGAAGCAGTGACAGCGGGCCAGGGAGTGTGACGGCATGAGTGAAGCTACCGGCAGAATGCAGCAATTCAGGGAGAAGGGCCTGAAATGGATCCTTGCTCCCGCGGCACTCGTCCTGCTCTACATATTCTTTGGCATCTTCGGAAGGAACTTCTTCTCGTACAACACGCTGGTGAACATTCTGGATTCGTCCTACTACATCGGGTTTATTGCCATCGGCGTTACGTTTGTCATCATCACCGGCGGTATAGATCTGTCCGTGGGCACCGTGATGATGAGCGCTGCGATAATCGGTGGAACGGCCTTCAAGACCTGGGGCTGGCCCATGTGGCTGTCCCTGGTGTTGATTCTCGTCATTGGAACGGCGTTCGGGTTCTTCAACGGCCTCCTGGTCTCTCGTCTCAAGCTTCCCCCGTTCATCGCGACGCTCGGAACCATGATGATCTCCATGGGCATCGGATCAATCGTCGCCAATGTTCGTAGTGCTACGTTTCCGACCCGGTCTTCTCCGGATGGGTGGTTCAAGAGCATCTTCAAGTTCATCAGCGAAGGCAACACCTCCATTCCGACCGGGGCGATTGTGCTATTCTCGGTCGCAGCAATAGCAGCCATAATTTTAACGAAAACCAAGATGGGGCGTTACATTTTCGCAGTCGGGAGCAATAAGGAGGCAGCCCGGCTTTCCGGCGTCAATGTCAAGAAGTGGGAGATGATGGCCTACGTCGTGGCCGGGATCACGGCCGGCATCGGCGGCATTGCGTTCGCGGCGGTCTACACAACGGTCATGCCTGCGCAGGGTCAGGGCTTTGAGCTCTATGCCATTGCGGGTGCAGTCATCGGCGGCACGTCGCTCTCGGGCGGCATAGGTTCGGTGTTCGGGACTCTCATTGGCGTCTACATCATGAGCGTCCTCCGGACCGGACTGCCGTCGATGGACCTGCAGGCACATTATCAGACCTTCTTCACCGGCGTCGTGGTTATAGGTGCGGTGCTCCTCGACATCTACCGCAACAAGCGAGCATCCGAGGTGAAGATCCAAACGCCCGCGGATCTCTACAAAGCGTCGATCGTCGAAAAGATTGATGCGCTCAGACAGATATTGGCCCAGGAGAAGCGTGCCGGAAACCGGGAACGGGTGACTGCACTCAAATCGGAGATCGCCGGCGCCAGGGCGGAGATGAACGAGAAGTTCACCACGATGAAAGCAGAAGAGAAAGCGGAGCTTGCCCGCGTTCACGCCGAGGAGCGTGCGGCGGAGCGCGAGTTCCATCAATTGTTGAAGCGGGAGCATGAGGAAGCTTCCGCTGAGTAGTGGGAATACTCCGGGGCAGTGGGTCCTGGGTAGATAATCTTATAGGGGGTATCTGAATGAAGGTATCGAGACGAGTAGTTATCGTCCTGCTTGCGGTCGTGATGATCGCATCGTTCGCAGTGTCTGCGTTCGCCCGGGGCGGCGCAGAGGAAACACCGTATATCGCGGTTGTTTCAAAGGGTGAGCAGCACGACTTCTGGCAGCAGGTGAAGCTCGGTGCAAATGCCGCGGCTGAAGTGTATGGTGTGGATATCACCTTTGAGGGTCCGCCCTCTGAGAGTGATGTGCAGATTCAGGTGGAAATGCTCAACAGTGCCATGGCAAAGAATCCCGTAGCTATCGCGCTTGCAGCACTCAACACTGAGTCGGTCATTGACCAGCTCGAAGAGACCAAGCGACTTGGCATTCCGGTCATCGGTTTCGACTCAGGTGTGCCAAACGCACCGGCGGGGTCAATCTACGCCAATGCATCAACCGACAACTACGCCGCAGCAGGCGTCGCTGCCGAGAAGATGTTTGAAGTCATCAAGGGTGACATTGAGGCAGCAACGGCTGCAAACCCCGTTGCGATCGTGGTCATGAACCAGGATGCGGCCGGTGAGTCACTCCTGAGCCGCGGTTTCGGTTTCCGGGATACGATAATCGACCTGATTGTCGCCGGCACCAGTAAGACCGCTGCCGACATCTCAGTCCAGGGCAATCCTGCTTATGTCGCGGCAGACAGCCCGACCGGCGGCAACGAAGTGATCATCTACATGGTCGTTCCTGCCTCCGCTTCCGCCCAGGACACCTCCTCCGCGGCAAGTGCGATTCTGAACAGAGTTGCTGACGACAGCGTCCTCGGCATCTTCTGCTCCAACGAGGCAACCGTTAAGGGTCTTCTCGCAGCAACCAATGATGGTGCCGACTTGCCGATCAGGTATCCTGGCCTGATTGTCATCGGATACGACGCCGGAGAAGGTCAGAAGAACGCTGTCCGACAGCAGTTCTTCCTTGGGTCAATCACCCAGGATCCGTACCAGATTGGCTACAAGGCTGTTGAGCTTGCGTACAACGCGTACATGGGCAACTCAGTCTCCGACGTCGACACCGGTGCCAAGTTCTACAACTATCAGAACATGGACGATGCTGACATCGAAGGTCTGCTCTACGATTGATGGGGTAGACTCAAGTCGAACGTGAGTTCGAGTGGGCCCGCCGGCTGTCCGGCGGGCCTTTTGTTAAGGGGCGGTTCACCGGTTGACGATCAGCGGCCTTTCACGCCCAGCCGGCCAGACACCGGAGTTGGAAGGGGGCTGCCGCCCGTAGAGCAGATCATCCATCTTGACTGCAATGCTGCGGAATAGTGAGGATCTGCGGATGCCGAAGCGAATGATGTTGTGCATCGGGTTGTTCGGATGTGAGTACGGGCAGACAGAAATGCAGCGCCCGCAGTCGGTACCGGCCGCACACCAATAGGTGTAGCAGGCCTCCTGGTTGATCTGCCAGCGTTCGATACCGTCTATCTCCATGCGATCGTCAAACGGGATGGCCCGGCCGGGACAGGTCGTTGCACACTTCTTGCACTTTGTGCAGAAATCGATCACAGAGTCGTCTCTCTTGCGTGAATCGACCACAAGGCGCAGATCTGTGGTGACAACCGCGAGCCTGACGCGCGGTCCGAGCTCAGGAGTCATCAGCAGACCCATCCGTCCAATCTCACCGAGTCCGGCGTCCCGGGCAACCAGTGGGCACACAACACGGTAGTTGCCGTCGATGTGAGCGCGCGCGGCATACCCCAGGTTGCGGATGAACTGCGCGATCTGCACGGCAATCGCACCCGCGTTGAGGTACTGCTGTGCAGACTCCATGACCGTGGGGCCGAAGGGTGCGTGGTCCAGCATGGTCTTGTTCATCTCGACAGTCAGGGCGATCGCGTAGGCATGGTTGAGCACCACCGGTTCTCCGTAGGGCTCATTCCGACCCAGATGGCTATAGAGGTGGTAGTCCTCTAACGTTGCTATCCCCACGGACATCGCGCCAAGTTTGCAGGCCCACTGCTTGATGAAATGGGTGGTCTTCGCTGGATCGGCCTTTATCTGCCGGGCCGTCGGTTCACGGTCGAGACCTGCGTGAAACGCTTCCACGGTGGAAAAGCCGGCGTCAGCGGCCGCAAAGTGATAAGGATTGTAGTAGGCGGACCCCTCGGCCAGGAGACCTGGTTTGGACCGGAACTTCTCATCAGGCAATCTTTTCTCCGGGTTCTCCCGATAGTACGCCTCGTATCGGTCGGTGCCTGGGTCCAGCCTGCGCCGTGCAAACATGATGTCCCGCTCATCAATTCGCCGCCTGGGCGTGTCGTCTTTGCGGATTCTCCTCTTCCCGGCCGGAAACAGGACAACCAGAGCCACAACGGGTGGAAGTGCCACCAGGATCAGAGCCACAATGCTCTTGGCTGTGAAGGCTACCAGGCCGACGGTTAGATAAGGAGCCAGTGCTACGGCGCCGGTGATGAGCAGAATGCCTGCAGCGCGCCGTTCGTTCTCCCTGAAGGAAACTGCTGCTGCGGCAAGGAAGATACCAGAGACAACAGAGCCGAGCACCACGGTGACAAGGCTGATACCGAGAGGCTGCATGGTGGTGGAATACCTCCGTTGCGCCGATGCGCTCCATCTCGATAGTACGACGGTTCGTGCTTCAATGTGCACCACTATCGGGGCTCTCTCAGTCAGTTGACGGCCGCGCAATCCCGCGTACTCAATGAGCACGGATTGACAATCGATCTATAGCTTACTAATTGACGCAGCAATATATGGAGGAGTGATGAGCTGGGTCGATTTTTTCCGGGGATGATTCTCGGTGGCAGGGAAGGTCTGGTCGGGTCTGCTGGAATTGGAGTCGCCCTCTGGGGCATGACTGTCCTGATCGGGGGAGTGGGCGGATCCGTCGGGAAGATCTGGGAATCTGACAGTGTTCATGAGCGTGATTATCAGTACTATAGACGCCACACGGTACAACGGTCGGAGAGGATACCCGCGATGAATGGAACAGCAGTCTCACAATGGATCACGGATCTGGGCATTTGGCCCCTCATAGTCATGCTGCTTCCGAACCTGATGCTTTTCCGAAAGCTTGGCCAGGCAGCTACGAAGAAGCGCACCGCTTCACTCTACCAGGCCATTGCGGTATTCCTCGTGACGATCGTTGCAGGCACAGTGACGAATTTTGGGCTCACCGACACCTATCTGGTCGTCGGGGTTGCCGTGGTCGCTGTTGCTGCGTACCTCCTCCGGAAGAGGATGTTTCCCTATCGGTCCACCTGTCCGGAATGCGGCAGGAAGCACAACATCTTTTCCGCTGAATTCAAAAATATCTATGTCATGGACGACGATCTGTGCGACGCGTGCCGTACAGCATCCCGCGCCGAGGAAGCCGACGACGACTCCGAGTAGGTAGGGTTCCGGTGGTCGGCTGGTGTCCGGGCATCGATCGGAGCGCTATACTGCGAGCAGAATGACTTCTCGGCCCCGGCGTTCGCTACGAACCAAACTTCTGGTCCCGTTCATTGCCGTCGGGGTTGTGCCGCCCCTGCTCCTCGCAGCGTTCTTCACGGGATTCTCAATCAATTACGTGAGGCGTGTTTATGCCGAACGCGCGGTTCAGCAGGTTGTTCCCGTGTCTGCCGATCTGGAGGCGTTGTTCCTCCGATATCGCTCTCTCGCGTACGAACTGGCACAGGAACCGATGGTCGTGGACCTCCTCACGGCATCGCAAGAACCGGATCGCGACACCCGCCTCGAGGTATACCAGCTTCTGTATCGATCCTTGTCCGGCGACATTGACCGTGCATCCATCCATGTGGCCAGTCGCACCCGGACGCCATCCCTCTCAACTCACCAGTTCCCAACGGTGTACCGGCCGGTGGACGGTCGCGAGGGCATCTATCGGACTGCAAACCAGAGTCCGGCCCGGACCGTTTTGCACTCCGAATCTTACGTGAACGAGAAGGGAGAGATCGTCAACTTCTCTCTGGCCAAGACCATTCGAGACCAGGACGATCGCATCGTTGGTTACGTGATCATCGATCTGTTCAAGAGCTTCCTGGTCGAGACATTTACGCGACGGAACAACCGATTCTTCACGGATGCCGTGATCACCGACAATACCAGTTTTCTTGTCGCGGATCTCTTTCGACCAGAGAACGACGGTACCTTCAGCAATCTTCCCTATCTTGCTTCGATAGACCGGTTGCAGCGTGACGCGGTGGTCATGGATGATACCGTCATCGGATGGACACCCATTCTTGATGGTGAGCTGACCGTAATCTGTTCTTCTCCAACGGAACTATCGCTTGCCGGAATTGGTCAGCTTGTTGCAATTGCAGGCTGGGTTGTCCTGGGAGCGGCTGCGGTGGCGGCCGCGGTCGCTATATGGATCACGAGGGATATCTCCCGACCGATTCATGCGCTTGCCATTGCGATGGAACGAGTAGAAGGCGGGGACCTGTCGTCGGTCGTGGAGACCCGGCGGGCGGACGAGATTGGTATCCTGTTCCGTGGATTCAACCGCATGGTCACTGAGACGCGCGAGTTGCTTGCCAAGACGGTGGAGGAGCAGGAGGCTCTGCGAATTGCCGAGATCAAGTCGCTCCAGGCGCAGATCAACCCCCATTTTCTCTACAACACCCTCGGCACTATCAAGTCCATCGCAAAACTGCGCTCCGTCCCCGAAATTGTCACAATAACCACCGAACTCGGCCGGTTGCTCCGCGGCAGCATCGATTCCAACGAGCGCAGCGCCACTCTCGCCGACAGCATCGCAGTCATTCGCAGTTTCACAGCGATCCAGGATCTGCGCCATCCAGGGAAGTACGATGTATCGATTGACATTGAGGATGACGCTCTGAATTGTCGGATTCCGCGGCTCATTCTGCAGCCCATTGTGGAAAACGCCTTTGTGCACGGTCTGGAACCACAGGTGGGACCCGGTTCGCTTTCCATCACCGGAACGGTGCGGGAGGAGGAGCTGATTCTGACCGTTGCCGACGATGGGACCGGGTTCAATCCCGCTGAATTGGACGGTAAGGGTGGTCACATCGGTCTCACGAACGTGGATCGGCGGCTGCGTCTGCTCTACGGAGAGAAGTATGCCGTGGAGATTGAGAGCTCACCTGGGAACGGGTGCACCGTGATTCTGCGAATGCCGGCACGAATCGAGGAGCCGATGCCGACCGGGGGCTCGACTGCATGATCAACGTAGTAATTGTTGAGGATGAGGAGTACCTCCGTCGGGAACTTGTACTCACGACTCCATGGGAGAAGTTCGGCTGTACGGTGATCGGAGAGGCTGCCGACGGAGTCTCCGGCGCCGAGCTGATTCTACGCAGCGGGCCGGACCTCGTGGTGACCGACATCAGAATGCCGGGCATGGACGGCATTGAGATGCTCGAGGAAGTAGGCCGACTGAGCCCTGCCGAAGGTCGGCCGGTTGCGATTATCGTAAGCGGTCACCAGGAGTTTGAATATGCTCGCTCGGCCCTGAGGCTCGGAGTGAAGGACTATCTCCTGAAGCCGATAGACGATCAAGAACTGGAACGTGTCGTGCATTCCGCGGTGGACAGATTCGAATCCCGAAACGGTGAGCGTCTGGCACGTCTGGATCGTGACGCCGAAGAATTGGTCAAGTCCATGTTGCCGGCGGCGGACACTGCGGTTCCCGAAAATGGCCACACCGGTGTTGCCGCTCAATTCCTTTCGGAGCACGTCGGTGAACACATTGGTCTTGCGGAAGTCGCGGAACACGTAGGCATTACGGCAAGTTACCTGTCGCGGGTGTTCTCCGAGCAGACCGGGTACACGGTCATGGAGTATCTGACGCGACTGCGAATGCGGCGGGCGGCTGAACTGCTCCGAGATCGATCCCTGCAAGTCAAGGATGTCATGATTCAGTCCGGCTATCGTGATCCCAGTTATTTCGGTCAGGTGTTTCGAAGGTTCCTGGGTCTTACTCCGTCGGAGTTCCGGGATCGATTTGGGACGCGAGATTCACGCGCAGCGTCCGGCAGTCGGTGAAACGAAAGGCCGTGATTCCCAAACTGCGTGCGGCATCAACGTTCTCATTCTTGTCATCAAAGAACATTGAGCGATCGGGCGCAACCGATTCGGCGTCCAGGATGTGCTGATAGAAGGCCGGGTCCGGTTTGGCAAGTCCCATGTGGTGAGAAGCATAGACCGCGTCAAAGATATCCAGATCGCCCCGTTCGGTGTGGTACCGATAGTGATCGTCAATGGTGTTGGTCCCGGCGACAACCCGGTATCCGGCTGCCTTGAGATCGGACAGTACCGAGATCACGCAGACATCCCGCGTTGCCCGGTACAGCGTGAGCCACAGATTGTCGTGCAGGCACCCGGGAAACATGGCATCGGTCCGTGCCCAGAACTCCTTCACTGAAATGGCCCCCGTGTAGAGACTCCGAATAGGTCCTGCAAGGCGCGTGTGAATCGTTTGTGAATCGGTTCCGAGGATCTCTGCGAATTCCGGTACGACATCGTTATTCCGGACGACGACGCCGCCGAGATCAAAGATGAGAAGTGAGACCTGATCCATGTTATCCCTTTCGAGAGCTGTAGACTGCGGCTCCACCAATGAAGTACTTGGACATGGTGAGGAACAGGATAACGATTGGAAGACTTGCAAGGAGCGCCACGGCCATCATTGCGCCTTCATCGGTGTACTTCTCGGCGGCAAACTTGACGATGTAGAGAGGCACGGTTTTCATCTTTTCACTCTGGGCAATCAGCAGTGGCCAAAGAAGGGTATCCCACTGCGTCCGAAAGGTGATCACGGACAAGGTCGCAATCACGGGTATGCAGTTGGGCAGCACGACGGCCCGGAATATCCAGATTTCCCCGGCTCCATCAATTCGAGAGGCATCCAGATATTCCTGAGGATAGGTCAGGAGATACTGCCGCATCAGGAACACTCCGAAGGCATTCACCAGGAAGGGCAGGGTGAGCCCCACGTAACTGTTCTGGATGTGGAGCTGCGTGGCGACCAGATAGAGCGGGATCATGATCGCCTCGAAGGGGATCATCATGGTCGCCATGATCATCAGGAAGACCAACTGTCTTCCGCGGAACCTAAATTTCGCAAGACCATAGCCGGTCACCGAGGAAAGAAGCACGGTAGTCAGTGTGACCACACTGGCTACGATGAAGGAGTTCAGCAAATTGCGAAGGAAAATGAAACTATCATCGTTTCCCCGGATCGCCCGGATGAAGTTCTCCGTGTGGAACCCGCGAGGAATCCACCGGTACGGCATGGCCAGGATATCGCCGGCCGGCATTGCCGAAGCCGTGATCATAAAAACAATGGGGACGAGCACTGCCGCTGCCCCGAGGATGAGAAGGGCCACGACGAGGGAGTGGGTGATCTTCTGTGCGGGTGTCACCGGTGTATACATCAGTGGCCCCTAGTAGCTGACCTTCTCGCCGCCGGAGACTCGCAGTTGAACAGCGGTGAACCCGAGCATGATGACGAACAGGATGATACTCATGGCGCTTGCACGTCCAATGAGATGGTCACGTATTCCTGTGTTGTAAATATTGAGCGTAATGACATTGATGGGCGCTCCGGGAGCGCCGGATTGAGTGAAGAGATACTGCGTGCTGAAGGTCTTCAGGCACTGAAGCATCGACATGATCGAAACAAACGCAATCGTTGGGCGTAACAGTGGGAGGGTGATTCTCCCGAAGCTCTGCCACCGGTTGGCGCCGTCAATGGTGGCTGCCTCATAAACGCCCGGCGGAATCGAGGCGAGCCCGGTGATGAAGATGATGACGAAGTAACCGATGTACTTCCAGAAATAGACCAGCATCGTCGACAGCTGTACCATTGTGGAGCTGGCCAGCCATCGGTGATCAATCCCGTGAGTTCCGAGCAGGGCGTTCAGAAACTGGTTCGCAAGGCCGCGCGGGTCCAGCATGGAGAGCCAGATAACGGCCGCAACCACCGACGAGAGGATCGCGGGCGAATAGTAGGCAAGCTGTATGGACCGCTGCCCACGCTTCATTCCGGTTATGAAGAACGCTATTACCAGGCTGAAAATGAGGAGCGGGATGAATGTCCCCAGTGTGAAAACGGCCGTGGCGCGGATAGAGTTCCAGAAATCGGGCGAACCGAGCAGATATCCATAATTCTTGAACCCGACGAAATCCGGGCGGAGAAGCGACAGGATCTTGCGGTTGGTGAGACTGGTGATGAAGGCGCTCACAATGGGATAGAAACTGAATAAGGTGAAAAACGCGACGGCCGGCATCACAAATGCAATGCCCCATCTTGCCAGCTTTCGTTCGATTCCTCCGTGCACCGATGAGACCTCCGTTCCGGTCATAAGATCGCCGGCGTTGTTGGCGCCGGCGATCGAAGGTTGGTATGAACCCGATTCTACTGCTGGTCCAGCAGTTCCTGAGCTTTCACCTTCAGCGAAGCGAGGGCCTTCTCCGGTGACTCGCCACTAAGCATGACCGCCTCCACGGCTTCCTTGACGAGTTCCTGCATCCGGGCGCTGTCCTCGGCGTAGTAGACGATGTTGCCGAGCTCCATGTCCTGGGCAAACACCTCCGCATACGGAGTGCTGAGAAAAGTGTTTGAAGCCATGAGGGCATTGGTCGGCTGGACAAGCCCGACACGATCCAGATACTCCTCCGGGTGGGAAAGCATGTAGCCTACGAATTTCCAGGCCATCTCCTGTTCGCGCTCGGGAACCTGAATGTTCACCATGTAGTAGTGACCGTAATATGCGGATGCCACCTCGTTCACCGCGTTTTCAAACTGAGGATATGGAATGACCATCCAGTCACCGCTGCTGTAGAACTCCGCGTTGTCGGAACGGATTCTGCCGGCCTGGTAGAGGCCGCTCATCGCCATGGCGATGTCGTTGTTGTCCTGGTTAAAGGTCTTTCGCGCGTTGGTGTAGGTGGGCGAGCCAAGATTCATGCCATTGGGGCCCCACTGCTGCATGTAGGTCAAGAACTCCAGCCATGCCTCGTCCCCGACAATAGCGGTCTTTCCGTCGTCGCTGATCAGTTGGCCTCCGAGCTGCTCAACCATGGGGATCATAGACACCAGAAAGTACGGATAGCGGAAGTCAAAGCCGCGGCGGGTCAGAATCTGACCGTCCCGGATGGCAATCGCCTCAGACACCTCAACTACCTCTTCCCACGTTCGAGGGTAGTCGACTTCAGGATCGAGGCCTGCGTCCCTGAATACTCTCTTGTTCAGATAGATTGCCCAGTTCGTCAACTCCAGTGGCAGACCATAGACATCTCCGCCCGCACTGACCGGGTCCAGAACGCCGGGCACGTACGCGTCGATGAGGGCGCTGTCGTTGGCATATCCAGCAGCTCGCGCGTCAACCGGTGCGACGCGAGCGTTGGCGATGTAGGCATAGCCATCCTCAATCTGGGTGTTAAAGATGTGCGGTCCCTCATTGGCGGCAAACGCCGTGAGCAGAAGCTCAGGCACCTTGGCCGAGGAATTCGTCACCCGCTCTATCGTGACGTCCGGATTCGCCGCTTCGAACTCGCGAATGTATCGCTCCTCAATTTCGGTCCGATTCGGGTCCTCATGTGTCCAGAACTTGATGGTCATCGGGCCATCATCTTCCTCTGTCGTTCCGGTCGCCCAGAGTGCGCCGGCTATTGCAACGCAGAGTACCAGGAAAAGTAGTCGCTTCATGGCAGTCTCTCCTTTGTGAAGCTGAGATGCTTCATTATGTGGCCGCCAGGACACGGGCACAACGCAAGGATTTTGTGAGGAGTGTGAGGATCATGAAGTGTGTGGCGAACACAGCGCCGCACGGTTTCATGCTTTCACTCAAAGAGAATGGCCCCCTTTCGGGGGCCGTTAGCAAATGTCCTGCCGGCGCGGTCCGTGCCGACCGAAGCCGGCTGCGGCTTACTGCCCGGTCTCGCTGTACAGGTACTCGAAGTACTGCAGATCTGTGGTCAGCGTTTTCTGGAATCTCGGAAGGATTTCGCGATACGACTCAATCGCACGCCAGAACTCGAAGAAATCCGGATCCTGTCGATAGGCGCCGCTGTAGGTCTGCGCCGCTACCGCGTCGGCTTCACCGCGGATCTGTTCAGAGGTAGCAAACGCCTCCGAAATGATGCGATTCTTCTCACGCACCAGTTCACCGAGGATCAGCTCCTTGCGGCCCTCGCCGAGCGACCGGTAGGCGCGGGCGATTCGCTGGCGTTCGGACACCATACGATCGTAGACGCTGTTGGTCAGGTCGTCCGAGTAGCGGATCTGCCGAATCACCACATCAATAAGTTCCATGCCGAAACCAGCGACGACGCGGCCGGCGTCCGCCAGCACTTCGTCCGACAGCACGGTTCGGCCCTTCTCCACGGTCTCCTGCTTCTCAACGGTGGTGATGAGCTTGGCTATCTGCTCGATCCCTTCCAGCTCATCGCCGACCGTCTCCGTCGTTGCCGGTCCGCCCCTCTCGATCTCGTTGATGACGTTGGTTGTTCGGACGGCCTCGTAGATGGGGTTCTGCGCGACGATCGTCGCCATGGCGCTCTCGATCACATCATCGAGTCTTCCGAATGCCGATTCGATTGTGGTAAGCCGCTCGTAGAACAACTCGGGGTCCACAATGCGCCATCTCGCCGTCGTATCAACAAAGATGAACTGCTGCTCTTCGGTTGGGAAGAGACGAGGTTGGCCGTCCCAGCTCATGATCCGTTTGGGATACTTCACGACGGTATCAATGATCGGCGTCTTGATGTGGAGCCCGGCCTCTGTCGTCGATTTGATGATGTCACCAAAACGGACGACGACAGCCTGCTCACCCTCTTCAACGATATAGAACGGTCCCAGGATCAGGAAAATGATGACTGCTACTGCTATGACGACCAGAACTACGACTAATCGTTTCATTGCTGGCCTCCCGGTAGTGGCTCCTGGCTGAGATTGAGGAGCGGGATGAAGTTCGAGAGGTTCCGGTCGATGAGTTGCACCTGCTCTTCGCCCTGGAACACATCTTCTATCATCTCGTAGTAGAGACGCGTGCGGGTAGTTCGCGGGTCCAATCGATACTGAACCAGGACTTCGTCGAATCGCGCCACGTCACCAATTGCGGTGTTCACGCGTTCCACGCGATATCCCTCGGCTTCTTCAATCATGCGCTGTGCTTGACCGTCGGCTCGCGGTATCTCCGCGTTGTATTGCTCACGGCCTTCGTTGATCAATCGATTGAAATCCTGGACTGCCCGGTTGACGTCGTCAAACGCGTCCTGAACGCGGCCCACCGGCGGCACAACGTTCCGGAGTCGAACGTCGGTTACCGAAATGCCCAGCTCGTAGCTCTCAAACGTGGCGTTCATGCGCTCGCGCGCCTGAAGCTCAATATTGGTACGCTCGGCCCCGATGACATCCACAATCGCGCGGTCCCCGACGAGTGCATTCATGGCCGACTGGGTGACATCCCGGATGGTTTTGACCCGGCGGTCCTGAGCAGTTGCGCCGACAGGCGGCATGGCTCGCAGTCCGATTCCGCCCTGAACAGACTCGACGTTGAAGAGCCAGGCCCGCGGATCAATGATCCGGTACTGGATAATCCATTCGACATCAATGATGTTCAGGTCACCGGTGAGCATGATGGACTCACGCGGGTAGTCTGCGGCTGAGTAGAGCGTTGTCTCTCCCGGCCTATCGCTGCGGAATCCGAACTCCTCCCGCTGGATCTGCTCGGTCGGAACGTTGTAGTTCTTGTCGATTCCGAAAGGCAGCTTGAATTGGAGCCCGGCTCCAACCGTTTTCATGTATTTCCCGAACCGAAGAACGACAGCCTGTTCCGTCTGGTCCACCACGAAGAAACTGCCCGTTGCAATCACAATGACTATGACAACGGCCAGAATAATGATGAGTAGACGTGGACTCAGGTTGAACGGCATCTTCGGAGGAGATACGTCTCGTTCAGACATGGTGCCTCCTGGCGCATAGAGTAGGACTAGGGTACGGGTAGCCACCGGGGAGGTCAAGCAAGATCGTAAATGTCGTGGTATTTCTCCGTGAGATAGTTCAGGTACGGATGGCTCGAGAATTCCGTGCCTGTGGCACGTTCCGCCATCTCTGCAAAGGTGAACTTGCCCCCTTCTCCCTGAACAGTATCAGCCATCCACCCGTTGATCTCGCGCAGATCTCCTCGCCGAACCTGCCGGCCTGCATTCGGGATGGCCCGCTCCACCGCGTCCCACAGTTGGGAACTCAGCATGCTGCCCAGGAGATAGTCGGGGAAGTATCCGATTGCGCCCTGACTCCAATGGATATCCTGGAGCACTCCGTTTGCATCCGAATCAGGCATTATTCCAAGGTACTTCTGCATCGCGTCATTCCAGGCGCCCGGCAGATCTTCCATCGGCAGTTCGCCGTTGATCACAGCATTCTCAATTTCGAATCGCAACATGATGTGCATGCCGTAGGTTACCTCGTCTGCCTCAACCCGAATGAGAGACGGGTGAACCGCGTTGATTGCCCGGTACCACGTGTCCGGCGACACGTCGGCAAACTCCGGAACCGCCTTCTGGAGATCACCGTAATACCGGTCCCAGTACGCCCGGCTTCTCCCGATGATGTTCTCGTAGAATCGCGACTGGCTCTCGGCGAGGGCAAGGCCGTAGCGGAATGGGAATCGGTAGAGTTCGGGACTCAGATGCTTGCCGTGCCCGGCCTCGTGGATAACGGCGAAAAGGCACGACGGGAAGTAGTTCTCCTGTACGCGTGTTGTGATGCGGACATCCAGGTACGAGGCTCCCGACGTGAACGGGTGCGCGGAGCTGTCCAACCGGCCATGGGTGAAGTCATAGCCCACGGCCTCAGCCATGGATCTGCTGAAGGCGAGCTGCCGTTCTGCAGGCACCCTCCGGTACACGGCCTTTGCGGCGTCGGCATGTGAACTGTCGGCGGTCTGTGCGTCGGCAATGCGCTGGATGAGGTCCTGGAGCTTTGGCTTGACGGCATGGAAGCGGGCGTCAATCCACTCAAAGCTCATGCCCGGCTCAAACTGATCCAGGAGCGCATCGTACGGGTTCTTCTCGTAACCGAGGTAGCCGGCAAGTTCTGCCGATAGTGAGAACTGCTCGGACAGGAACGGGGCAAACCGGCTGAAGTCATTCGCTCTCCGCGCAGTCTTCCACGCCTCGCGAGCTCGAGTGGAGAGCTCCGTCCGCTTCACCACTAACTCCGACGGGATCTTTGTTCGCTGTTCGTGCTGCCGGAGCATGACGCGAACGATGAGCGCATTGTCGGTTGTCGCGCCGGCGGCGGCGGGTGTGCCGCCGGGCGTAAGTTCGTCGCGCAACTCACGGAGCAGATCGCCGAGCGCGGGGTCGGTGTAGTACTCGTGGATGAGGGCTGCAAGCGTTCCGCGCTGGTGGGCCCGGGACTCGGTGCCGCCGCTGGGCATGAGCGTCTCCTGGTCCCAGGAGAGGAGAGAGGCGATGCCGGTAAGATCGGCAATCCGCGCAGCACGAACGCGGAGCCGGTCGAATTTCGTTGTCTGGTTCATGTCGGCCAGTATACTGAAGCGGCCCGCCCGTTGACCACACTCGCCCCTCCGGGTAGTTTCCTTGCATGAACCGACGACTCATTACCTCCGCCTTGCCGTACGTGAATAACATCCCCCACCTTGGAAACCTCATTCAGGTTCTCAGTGCCGACGTCTTTGCCCGGTTTTGCAGGATGCGGGGCTATGAGACGCTTTACGTGTGCGGTACCGATGAGTACGGTACGGCAACGGAGACGCGCGCGCGAGAGGAGGGGATCACACCGCAGGAACTCTGCCGGCGTTACTTCACGATCCACGACGACATCTACCGCTGGTTCAACATCAGCTTTGATCGGTTCGGGCGCACTTCCACGGAATGGCATACGAAGATCACGCAGGGGATTTTCCTGAAGCTTCATGAGAACGGCTACATCACCGAACACACCATCCAACAGCTCTATTCCGAGGCGTCCGACATGTTCCTCGCGGATCGATACGTGACCGGGACTTGCCCGAACTGCGGCTACGAGGAGGCCCGAGGTGATCAATGCGAGAACTGCGGGAAGCTGCTGGACCCGGCTGAACTGATAGATCCAAAGAGCTCGATTGACGGTTCAACCCCGATCATGCGCGAAACCACTCATCTCTATATCGATCTTCCGGCAATCCTGCCGAAGTTGCAGGAATGGATGACCGGCGCCGCCGAGCGCGGAAAGTGGTCGCGCAATGCGATTCAGATGACCAATGCCTGGATCCGCGACGGGCTGAAGGAGCGATCCATCACCCGCGATCTCAAGTGGGGAATATCCGTTCCCATCGAGAAGTTCTCCGACAAGGTGATCTACGTC
>DAOWMR010000439.1 GCA_030642995.1 Spirochaetales bacterium | reverse complement strand
GATGTCCAACCCGTATATCTTCCCGCAGGTGATAGCGGCTGGACCGGAAGCCACACTGTGGACGTGGGATGCTTTTGAAAACCGAATCGTCGTCTTCGACGTGAACGGAAACCGTATCGGAGGCATTATTCCGCTGATCCCGTACGAGGACAGAGGTAGCGTGAACCGATTGGTGCCCTACCCCGATGGAACCTTTGCCATTGTTACCATGGACTACCTGCTGAAATTCGATCGATCTGGAATGCCCGAATGGTCGCTTCGAGCCCAGGACGTGCCGGGATTGGGCTCGTTCTACGGTCAGACCGACGTTGCGTTTGATCCGGCCAACGGCATCATCTACGTCCTCGGCGCCGGTCAGCAGGTCTTTCAGCTCCTCGATGTTGAGTACGCCCGCCGCCTGGGACCAACCAACCCCACCGATCTCGAAGTACTCGCGCTCACGGCGCAACTTGGCCCCGGGAGAAACAACCCGTCGGCACTGAAGGAACTGGCCCGGATCTACGAACGACTGGAGGCTTGGGAACTGGCATCCGATCACTGGACGCTGGTGGACTCGTTTGTACCTGGAGACTCCGAAGCCGAGATGGGTATGCGACGGGCTGATATAGAATTCACGTGGCGGGAAGTCATCGCTGCAGTCAGTCGAGCCGAACGCAGCCTGAAGGAACTCGGTCCAGCAAACGCGCGACCCGAATACGAGAAGGCGCTCCGGGCAATTGAACGACTGATCAACCTGGTTCCGGGAGACGAGGAAGCCCTTCGGCAACGAGAAGAGCTTCAGGTACTGTACGCCCAGGCATACAAGCCGCTTGAGATTGCGAACATAGAGATCGAAGAACTGTTTCCGTCTCTCTATCAACAATACCAGGCCCGACCGGTCGGAACGATCGTTATCCGCAACGAAAATGAGACAGTCGCCGGGAACGTTCGAGTGACCGTTCAGTTGTCTCAGTTTATGAGTGCTCCCTGGGTCTCCGACACCGTACCGGCCATGACCAGCGGTAGCTCACGTGAATTCGAATTCCGCCTTCCGTTGGAAAGCACGGTGCTCCATCTCACCGCGAGGATGAACAACGCACCACTGACGGTGACGGTTCAGTACGAGCTCGAAAACACTGATAGAGAGGTTGTAGCGGTAAAAGAGGTCGTTCTTCACCAAAACACCGCCCTGACCTGGGATGACTCGGCCAAGCTCGCCTCTTTCGTCATCCCGACCGACACCTATGTTCGAGAGTTCAGTTCGGAGTTCTCTACGATAGACAGAACGGCAGGCCAATGGGATATCTCTGAGAAGCTTCTCCGCGCCATGCGGATCGCCGATGCCGTGGGATCACACGGCATCGAATACATCGAGGATCCGCAGTCCGGAATCAGCCTTATTCTTGGGAGCGCATCGTTCGTTGACAGTGTGAACTACCCGCGCACGACGCTGCGATATCGACAGGGGGACTGTGACGACACAACGGCGCTTCTCTGTTCGCTGTATGAGAGCGTCAGCATTGGCACGGCAATCATGACCAGCCCCGGCCATGTCTTCATGGCCTTTGACTCCGGTGAGCCGACGCAACAGCAGTGGATGTTTGAGTCGGATCAGACCGTGGCGATCCCGTACAACGGGACTCTGTGGTTTCCGGTGGAGACGACCGTCCTGCAGGACGGATTCCAGACTGCCTGGGAAGAGGGCTCGCGACTTGTCCGCTCTTACGGTTCCTCCGTCCCTGAGGAAGTGCCTACCGATGACGGTGATCAGATCGAATTCCTGCCGGTCATCGAACAGCGGCGAAACTACCCTGAGCTTCCGGACCTGCCGCCGAGCTTTGATTTCAGCCCGCCGCCTGACACCCTCGTCGATCCGCTTCATGCAACCAGCATCGAACAACTGCGGGCGACTACCTATACCGACAACGTCGCCGATCTCGGGCGCGACCTCCGCTCCCAGTCTGATCGACAGAAACTCCGCACCCTCAATCAGCTCGGCGTCCTCCACGCCCGATTCAACGAACCACGTCTGGCCGAGCGATCGTTCAACGACGCAATCAATCTGAACCCGGACTACACGACGAGCTACATCAATCTGGCAAACTTGAGAATCATCAGCGACAAGCCGCGGGAAGCCATTGCACTGCTGAACGAGGTAACTGACCGGCGACCGAATTCCGTGCTGGCAAATCTGCTCCTTGCGCAGGCAAACCAGATGCTGGGAAACCAGTCGGAGGCTCGCGAGTTCATGGTGATTGTGGAGGAACAGGCGCCGGAGCTGGCGAGTCAGTACCCCCACCTGACCGGTGGCGGCGTTGGCCGGGCAAGCGAGGCACAGTCAAATCCGGTGCTCCCGTGGCCGGTTGACCAGGAATAGCCACCAAGCACAGCACCACCTCGGGTTGGGCTCTAGAGCATCCAGGCACCGTTCTCCATGATGGGGACGGAGGAACCGTCGCGCGTCACGCCGGACACATGGACGTCCGGTGAACCGATCATGACATCCGAATGGACGGCCGAGACATTGCCACCGGCAGTACGATAGTCTTCCGGGTTCATCTCGTCTCCGCCCGGTATTCCGCCGGGATAGGATGAGCCGAAAGCAATGTGACAGGCCGCGTTCTCGTCAAACAGGATGTTGTGAAACACCAGGCCGGATTTGTAGATGGGTGATCCCGCATCCACGAGTGCGAGCTCTCCGAGAT
>DAOWMR010000083.1 GCA_030642995.1 Spirochaetales bacterium | reverse complement strand
TCTTCGTCCGTGCTGAGCAACGACCAGTTGGTATCGGTCGGCGGGGGAATGCCTGGTCCCGCGGCTATGTCACGTTCATCAGCCTTGCGAAGCATGCTCGAGATCCGGGCGCACATGTACTGAAGATACGGCCCCGTGTTGCCGGTGAATGAAAGCGACTCCTTCGGATCAAAGATCATGTCTTTCGTGGCGGTTACCTGGAGCAGGTAATAGTGAAGGGCCCCGATAGCAATGCTGTGTGCGGTGCGATCAATATCACCGACCGCCTCCTCGCGCTCCTTCTCCCGAATCTCTTCGGTGGCGAGCGCCTTGAGTTCCGCAATCAGGTCGTCCGCATCAACCACCGTGCCTTCCCTGCTCTTCATCTTGCCTTCCGGCAGATTCACCATGCCGTAGGAGAGGTGGTAGAGGTTGGACGCCCACGGGAAGCCGAGTTGCTCCAGAACGTAGAAGAGCACAGTGAAGTGGTAGTTCTGTTCACTTGCAACGACATAGATCATGCGATCAAACGGTGAGTCCGCATGGCGCGCAATGACCGTTCCGATGTCCTGCGTGAGGTAGAGACTGGTCCCGTCCCTTCTCAAGAGAACCTTCCGGTCCAGTTTGATGGGCTCAAGATCCACCCACACCGTACCCTCGTCATCCCGGTAGAATACCCCGGACTCCAACCCCTTGAGGACTTCCGTTTTCCCCGACGCGTAGGTCTCGCTCTCATGGTAGAGTTGATCAAACTCAATCCCCGTGGCCTCGTACGTTTCCCTGATACCGGAAATTGCCCAGTCGTTCATGCGTTTCCAGAGGGAAACAACTTCCGGGTCTCCGGCCTCCCACGCCACGAGCATGGCCCGGGCCGCTTCTTCTGCGGCCGGCTCATCCTTCACCCAATTGCTGAACGCCACGTAGTAGTCCCCAACGAAGTGATCACCCTTCTTCCCTTCACTCTCAGGCGTCTTTCCGTCACCGAACTTCTGATACGCCAGCATCGACTTGCAGATGTGGACCCCGCGATCGTTGATCAGGTTCACTTTCCGCACCTCGGCCCCGCACGCGGCCAGAGTCCTCGATACGCTCTCACCAAGGGCATCGTTGCGGAGATGCCCGAGATGGAGCGGTTTGTTCGTGTTCGGGGAGGAGAATTCAATGGTCACACGCCGGCCTGCTTGAGAATCATTGGAGCCGTACAGGTCGCCGGCGGAGAGCGCCGAACGGACGGTAGCATCGGCGACGGCCGGACGAGAAAGCCGAACATTTACGTAGGGCCCGGCGGCCTCGGCGGTGCCGGCGAGGTCTTTCGTTGCAAGACGTTCGGCTACCGACGCGGCTATTGACGCCGGGGCTTCCCGGAACACTTTCGCCGGCAGGAACATGGGAAAAGCAAGATCTCCGAGTTTCACCTCCGGCGGAGACTCCCCGGATATCTGCAACTCCGATAGATCGATTTCAACGCCTTTCTCGGCCCCCAATTCTTCAATCGATTTGAGTACCGCCTCTTTCCACGCCGCCCGAAGATCGTTCATGAATTACTTGTCTCCCAATTGTAGAGTCCCGCCGAGAAGAGCCAGCATCAGAGTATATCGATCAGGACCTTCACGTCGGTAGGATCCCAGCTTGGATTCTCGCACAGTACAGTGGTTGATCACATTGATGAGGTCAACACCGTTGCGACGGCAAATCTCCTCATTGGCGGCGCGAAGGTCAAGGTAAGGGCGACCGGCCGGCCGGCGGACGGCGCCTTCCCCCCATTCTGCGGCAAATGTCCCGGCCCGGTCTTCGTCTACCTCATAGGACGCTGCAGAGATACACGGCCCCATCGTAACCACGAGGTCCTCAGCCTTTGACCCGAACCGATCTCCAAGCATGCCGATTGCCTTGTCGAGAATCCCGGTTCCGCGCCATCCGGAGTGGAGGAGCCCCCTCGCGTCGGTAACCGTATCGTACAGGTAAATCGGCATGCAGTCGGCCACCGTTATACCGAGAACCGCGCCGGGGTCACCGGTGATCAATCCGTCCGCATGCGGCGTGAAGTGTTCTCCAATTGTCGTTCGCCCGCCGTCGCCGGCCTCCGCCGGTACAACAACGACCGTGCGGGAGTGCATCTGCCCGACCACGTAGACATGCTCAGGATCCAGCCCTACCGATCGGTAGAACCGGCCCCGCCCCTCGCCGTCTCGGCGCATGTCACCGGCAGCACGCACCGTCAGGTAGGCCGGCACGGGAAAAGGAATACGGACCCACTCGTCGCATCCCAGTGAATTGAGCGGAAGGAAGGTTTCCATGACCAGGATTCAAGCAGGTTGCCATGCTGCCGGTCAACCGCCGGCCAAGGGTCAACAGGCCGCACTACCCCTGCTGCACAGATTCAAGATTCACCATCTCGGAAAGGAGATCGGTGATTGATTTGCTCCGCACGTGAGCAGATTCCAGCTTGCGAGTGAGCTCTTTGGCATTCGGCGCGCCTAGTTGGCCGAGGTTGCTGATAGTATCGTAGCTGCCGCCGACCTTCCCATAGAGCACCCCCTCCAGGACACTGCCGATGGACCGAAAGGCATTGATCATTCGACGGATGACGACCGACGCGTCGGCATCGATCTGATTTGCAAGACTCTCCTGACGCTCGGTAGCCACATCGGGGGCGAGTTTCTCATCTACCGTCCCTGCCCAGAGCATCCCAAGATCACCAGTTGGTTGGAGCCGCACTTCCAGGTTGGCAACTTCAATGCGAATCTGCTCACTCTCCCGCAGTGCCTCATCAAACTCCGTTCGATTGTCTGCTTTGTAAAACTCACCGTCCCGATAGAGAGCAGTCAGCGGCCCCAGCATCTCCTTCGGATAAACCTCACCGAAGATCGTGCGAACCAAGCCAAACGAAAGACCGTGCTTTGCAGGGCCGTCCAGACCGCTTGGCGGATACCCGGGGAACTCCCGCAGCTCGGACACAGCGAGCTTATCGCCTGCTTCGGCAACCATTGCCTCAACCCGCTGCTTGTAGCTGAATCGCCGATGAAGCTTCTCAATTCGCTCCTTCCAGAAACTCTTCCACACCGCAAACCAGTCCTCGCCCCCGGCCAACGGCACCGACCGCCAATGAATATTCGCATGTGCGACTCGCACGAGATCAGATACCGGATAGCCGGCAGCAAAGGCGACAACTTCGGCATACGCCTCGTTTCCCGCGTTTACGTCCCGCTCCAGCATTCCCTCCACCTGATCATCCGACCCTTCGAGTTGGTCCTGTTCCTGATAAACGCTCAGCGCTTCAAGAAACAGAACAGAAGGCCCGGGGCGAAGCCCGTCCAGAATTGCAGCCAGCTTGGCCAGTTCCTCCGCAATCCGGCTCAGAGGCACCGGAACGGCGTCACCGTCGGCGACCGGATTGAACTCGCACAACAATCGCTCAAATGGAAATGAGGCAAGCCCCATAAGATGATGCAGGGCGCGAATGTCGTGATATATGCATCTGCGGATATCCGTCGGGAGGGTCGCCACAGATTCTTCCATGGCAACTACCGCCCGCCGCTTGACTTCGTAATCCTTGAGATCAGGAGACTTTTCGCCAATAGAGAAAGGATCTGTATCAACGAGCAGACGCTGCTGCACCTCCGGCGCGTGAAGCCCCGCCAGGAATGCAATGAATGGACCGCGCTCCTTGCCCATCACTCGGGAAAGCGGCGCACTGAAGTGGCGAGCGCTCTCTGCAAGCTTGCGAAGGCTCTCAAGGGCGGAAGGCCGCAGCTGGTCACGCACTCCGTCGTAGGCCGTGCACCGGGAGGCCATGCCGCGTCTCAAGGTATTCAACAATTGCCCTTCAACCACGCTCAGTTTGTCGCGCCCGGTAAACAGGGCTACAAGCACCACGATCAGGCGGCGCACGGGCCCCATCTTTCTGTATGCACCGTCAACGTCAACGGACACCTCAACCCCAGACTCGAGGAACTCGGGAGTCACCACTTCCACGCTCGACGCAATCCGCTCCAGCATGTCGCGTCGCTCGGACGACGAGAGTTGGTTCACAAGCTTGTCGAAGACTGAGAACTCAGCCATTGAGCCAATCGTAGGCGACATCGATGCCCCGGTCAATGTCAATTTTATTCGGCCTTCGGCTTGACAAATGTGCAACGCATAACGAATATAGCCGCAATGAACTTGCGAAGTGCCCTTGAGCTTCTCCTCGGTCTCCTCATTATCGGCGGTCACCGCCGGCCGCGGGAAGTATAGGGTTCGGAGCCTGGCAATCCGAAAGCCGTCTTCCTGCAGGAAGACGGCTTTTTTTATTGCCTATCAACCAGGGAGGAAACATGGACAAGATCGACATTTTCGACACGACGTTGCGCGATGGCGAGCAATCTCCGGGTGCAGCGATGAATGTGGAGCAGAAGTATGAAATTGCGCTCCAACTCGAAAAACTCGGCGTGAACGTCATTGAAGCCGGGTTCCCCGTCTCCTCGCCGCAGCAATTCGAAGGGTGCAAGCTCATTTCCGAGCGCATTCGCGGCGTCACAGTTGCCGCTCTCTGCCGATCGGTGAAGAAGGATATTGATCTGGCGGCCGAATCAATCAAGGCCGCCGCCCAGCCGAGGATCCACACCTTCCTCTCCACCAGTCCCATTCACATGGACTACAAGCTCAAGAAAAAGCCCGACGAGGTCTACGAAATGGCCGTTGAGGCGGTCAAGTACGCACGCAACCTCTGTGCCGAGGTTGAGTTCAGCCCGGAAGACGCCACGCGTACGGAGATGGATTTCCTCTGCAGGATTGTGGAAGCCGTCATCGAAGCGGGCGCTACCGTAGTGAACATACCGGACACAGTCGGCTACACCGTCCCGGAAGAGTTCCATGCCATGATCAGCGAGATCCGACAGCGCGTGCCGAACATTGACAAGGCAAAGCTCTCCGTCCATTGCCACAACGACCTCGGACTCGGAGTTGCAAACACCATCGCAGCGATCCAGGCGGGAGCGCGCCAGGCCGAAGTAACGATCAACGGAATCGGCGAGCGAGCCGGCAATGCGAGTCTCGAAGAACTGGTAATGGCGCTGAACGTTCGTAAGGATGCGCTGCCCTACGCCACCAGTATCGATACCACCCATCTTTACAACACCTCCAGGCTGCTCTCCAGGATCATCGGATTCCCGATTGCTCGAAACAAGGCGATCGTCGGCGAGAATGCGTTTGCTCACGAGGCGGGAATTCATCAGGACGGTGTCCTGAAGTACCGACAGACCTACGAGATCATGACACCCCAGACGGTCGGTCGGACCGACAGCAAGATAGTTCTCGGCCGGCATTCCGGGCTTCACGGATACAGCAAGCGGCTCGAAGACCTGGGCATCACGCTGAGTGAGAACGAGCTGAAGCACACCTACGAGCGATTCCTGCAGATTGCCGATCGGAAGAAAGAGGTCTTCGACGAGGATGTTTTCGCCATCGTGAGCGATGAGCTCGGCAGGCACCTCTCCACCCTGACACTTGAGTACTTCAACATCATTTCCGGCAATACCGCCATACCAACCGCGACGGTTCGGATCACCGACGGCGAAACAACCTACGAAGAAGCTTCCACCGGAGACGGTCCCGTTGATGCAATATTCCGGGCGATTGAGAAAGCCGTTGGAATTGAAACGATTCTTGAGGAGTACAATGTCCAGGCCGTCACTCCGGGCAAACAGGCCGTTGGTGAAGTCTCGGTCATAATCCGGATTGAAGATCGACGGTTCTCCGGAACCGGTTCGTCAACCGACGTGCTCGAGGCAAGTGCACGGGCCTATGTCAGCGCGCTCGCCCAGTACACAAGGCTCCGAGAGGCACAGAGTGAATAGGCTCCATGTATTGGATACCACCCTGCGGGATGGCATGCAGGGTCTTGAAATCAGTTACACGCTGGAGGACAAGCTCCAGATTGCGCATGCGTTGGACGACCTGAAGATCGACTACATCGAAGGCGGCTTTCCGCTCTCGAACGAAAAGGAAGCGGCATTCTTCAAGGAAGTCAGGAAGGCCCGTTTCAACCACGCAAAGGTACTGTCCTTCGGTTCAACTCGAAAACCGGGCGGCTCGGCAGACTCCGATGCGCACGTTGGGGCCCTCCTTGAAGCAGATACACCCGGAGTCGTCATCGTCGGGAAAACGTGGCTCGCCCATGTGGACAAGGTGCTCCGAACGGACGAAGAAGAAAATCTTCGTATGATTGCCGACTCCATCTCGTTTCTGAAGAAGGAAGGCCGAGAAGTAATCTTTGATCTGGAGCACTTCTTTGACGGGTACAAGGATGACCCGGCGTATGCAGTCCGGGTGCTGGAGACCGGTACGGAAGCGGGTGCGGACGTTTTGTGTATCTGTGACACCAATGGCGGCACTCTGCCCTCCGAAGTCGCACGAATCATGTCTGAACTGCCGCAAGACAGGCTTGCGCCGCTCGGCGGACACTTCCACAACGACTGCGGCACGGCCGTGGCCAATTCACTCGCGGCAGTTGAAGCAGGGGCAACCCAGATCCAAGGTACTATCAACGGCTGGGGCGAAAGATGTGGCAACGCAAACCTCTGTGTCTTCATTCCAAACGCCGTTCTCAAGATGGGATACGAGCCGGCCTGCGCTCCTCAGCTCAGCCATCTGACCAGCATTTCGCGCTTCGTGGCCGAGAAAGCCAATATCATTCCGGACAAGCGGCAGCCCTACGTGGGAACCGCGGCATTCAGCCACAAAGCCGGCCAGCACGCGGATGTTGTTGCCAAGGCCGGCAGCTTGATGGAACACATTGATTCAAGCCTGGTCGGCAATCAGCGACAGATACTCTTGAGCGAACTCGCGGGCAAGAGCACCGTCGTCGAGAAGATCTCCAAGTACGGCGAGTTCGACAAGGGCGACGCCGTGGTCGCCGACCTCATTGATACTCTCAAGACCAGGGAGCGCGACGGCTACGAGTACGAAGCGGCGGAAGCCAGCTTTGACCTCCTCGTGAGGAAAGCCCTGAAGACATATCACCCAGTCGTACAGCTGCGCAACTATCACCTCGAGAGCTACAAGGCGCATCAAACTCCGTCAAAAACCGTCGGCCGCATCTTCATGCAGGCGCAAGGCAAGGAACTCATGGGCGCCGCCGTCGGAATTGGCCCAGTTGAAACCCTCGACCACGCGCTGCGTGACGCTCTCGCCCCGCACTACCCCTTCATCAGCAAGATCGGCCTCACCGACTATCGCGTCCGCGTCCTGAATCCCGAGCGCGCCTCCGCTGCGAAGGTCCGTGTCTTCATCACCTCCACCGATCATGAAGGCCTGAGCTGGGATACCGTCGGTGTCAACGAGAACATCGTGGAGGCGAGTTGGGAAGCTCTGGTGGACAGTCTCGAGTGGTACTACAACGAGTACTGCGTGGACGAGTAGCAACCAGGGCGAACGCACACAGACCTTCAAGAGCGTGCTTGCGCATGCGAGAAGGACCCGCAGCGTCCGCAGGCGGAGCCGAGGACAAGCGCAGGGTCCTTCTCGCCTGCCGCACGCCCCCCTTCTCTGCTGTGCCTTCGCCCTGCTCATGTTCGCGTCCAGTGGTTGCGCTGTGCCGCAGAGGGTAGCGCGGGATGCCCAGGTGTCGGTTATCATCGACCACGCTTTCCGCTATTCGCTCACGCGAGCACCTTCGGGAGATGTGGGCCTGTCGGACCAACCCTTGAGGTCTCCTGCACAGCCAGGCGTGTGCCGGTGCCGCCCTTCCGGTTCGCTATTGCAATCTGTCTCGCTGGCTCCCATCCCTCATAGCATCAGACCAATCTATTCCGTATCAGAACTGCTGAGAGTGAACTCGGCCCTGAAACTCTATTTCCAGCAATAGACACCATCGTCCATCACATATTCACGACCGTCCAGGAATATCCGGGTATTCCCGTCGACCTCCTCGCTTCTCCACATGGACATGGTAACAAGAGTGGAGGTCTCCAAATCTATGATTTCAAGAGTGCGCACAACCGTCATGTTCCCGTTGACAGAATAGGTCCTTGCATTCATTTCCACAGTAAAGAGGTATATATGCGTCGCGCCGACAAACTGCCCGACGCGCAAGACTTGGCTATGATCGACAAGACCCGACATCTGAAGTTCAAGCTCTTGCAACGCTGTCTCTGTCACAGGTCGGTCCACAATCGTCACCGATGGCCACTCCAGTAATTTCATGTTCTTCTACATCGAATAAAGAGAGGGTGACATGAGCGAGCTGATGAAAGCCAGCCGGTTCGATCCGGCCACCTGCGACACGCCATACCTATACGAGGTGCAGGGGTTCCTCGACTTCTCCCGGGAGACGAGCCTGCCCTGGGGAGAGGCGGTCAAGCCCTTCCTCGATCGATTCCAGACCGCAAGCACCTACAACAAGAACCTAGCCATGATCAAGCGTCTTGTGCGTGACACGATCGATTTGGTAGACGCGCCCGAGGCTGAGAAACGCAGGATAGAGACGTCACTGGCACGGCTGAAGACCCGCAAGACCTCTCCCGGGAACGTCGAGGACAAGGTGCCGACGTCGGCGGAAGTTCAGATCCTGATCGGCGCGGCCGACCGGAGGGTCTCTCTGATGCTCCGCTTCCTGTGGGATACCGGAGTCCGGGTCAGATAGACGCTCAGCGCGGAGCTGCGTAGGACACGACGCGGCAAGCAGGTGGCCTACGTGAAGATCATGAGGAAGGGAAAGCGGGAGCGGGATCTGCGAATCTCCACGCAGCTGTTCGACGAAATCAGATCGGAGTTTGCGGGGGAAACGTACCTATTCGAGCACAATAGCAGGCAGTACAATGCATGGTCAGTGAGCCAGCGAATCAAGATCCTGTCGATGATCACGACAGGAAAAGCGACCACAGCTCACATGATCCGTCACACAATGGGCGCGCAGCTCAGCGAGAAGCTCGGGATCTCGAAGGCTTCGGACATACTGGGGCAGGCGGACATTCGCGCGACCAAGGAGTTCTACGGCCACTCCAAGGTGACCGAGAAGGAGTGGCTGGAGGTGAACGGTTATGGCGAAGACGCGAAGCATGGTTGACGTTGCATGGGCTCGCACGCCTCTGGTCAGGAAGGTTCGAAGCATGAACCCCGAGGAGCTGCTCAAACTGCTACTGCGGGTCATCCCGCCGAGGAGCAAGCGATAACACTCGATGAGCTGGTAGACGCCGAGGAAGTGTCCGCGAAGCAGTTGCTGGCGCTGTACCCTGAGTTGGGCCTCATGATCGGACTCGGTATCGAGCTGACTCGGGAAACGTACCTCAGACTGAACTACTCACGTGACTATCCCGGCGGGCCTGCGCTGGAG
>DAOWMR010000072.1 GCA_030642995.1 Spirochaetales bacterium | reverse complement strand
GTCGCTTCGAAAGGATCTGTCGGCTCGATCCGGGGCAATCCTCTCAAGAACGAATCGATCAGCCACGGATCAACCCCCCGGCTGCGACACGCGCTCCGGCCTGGATCACCGGGGCCAGGCGTTCGAGCTCAAGCAGCCGCGAACCTTTGAGAAGAACTACGTCACCGTCCGCTATCTCAGCTGCGTCGTGCTCGAGCTCCTCCCACTCGTCATCGCCATAGCTGCGAACGTTCTCGGACGAAGGACCGACGGCGGCGACAAACTCATCTCCGACGAGCCAGACTTCATCGACTCCCGTGCTCAAGGCCCGCTGCACAACCGAACGATGGGCGGCAGCAGACTCCCTGCCAAGCTCTTTCATTGCGCCGAGAATAGCGATGCGCCGCCCGGCCGCTGAGATCTCCGCGAGCAGGGAAAGGGCGACGGCCATGGACTCGGGATTGGCGTTGTAGCAGTCCTGCACAACGGTTACTCGCTCCCGAATCACCTGCGTTCGCCCGAACATCGGCTCTACGGATTCGATTCCCGATCTGATGGTATCGAAGGGAATATTGAGCACACGCGCAACCACCAGGGCTGCAAGCGTGTTTGCAATCATATGTTCGCCCGGAAGCTTCAACTGAATCGGCCCCTCGCGCAGATGCAGAGTTGCACCGCCCAGATTCCGATTCTCTATGCGAATTACCCCGGCCGAGCTTCGGCTGTGTCGCACCACGGTCCCCGCAACGTCCGACGCGAGATACCGGGAAAACTCGCCGGACGGAGGCACAATTGCAGTCTGATCACCGTCGAAACGACTGAAGATCTCCTTTTTCTCCTCTGCTATTCGGCGTCTGGAACCGAGCATCCCGACGTGGGCGGAGCCAACGTTCGTAATAAGCGCTACGTCCGGCGCCACAAGATCCGTCAATTCCCTGATCTCTCCAGGCCGATTCATCCCCAGCTCGAAGACGCCAAAACGATGTTCAGGCCGAATGCGAAGCAGCTCCATGGGAAGTCCGATGTCCGAGTTGTAGTTGCCGTGGCTATACACGGTGGGTGCGGCTCGTGAGAGTATCGCTGCGACGAGTTCTTTGGTCGTCGTCTTGCCGTTGCTGCCGGTGATCCCGACGCGCAAGAGATCCGGATGCATCTCCCTCCAGCGGCGAGCAATTTCCTGCAGCGCCTTGAGCGTATCGCTCACCGGAAAGAGTGTTGCACTGCCGTACACACTGCTTCGGACCTCGGCAAGCCGGTCTGCACGAACGAACGCCGCCACGGCCCCGCGACTCATTGCATCGTCAACAAAGCTGTGGCCATCTGCACGCTCACCCGGCAGCGCGACGAAGAGGCAGCCCGGCATCACGAGACGTGAATCAACGCAAGCCGATTCGACGGCATCAGAGACCGGTGTGCCGACCACCTGCGGCTCGGCACGGAGCAAGTCGGCCGATTGCAGCCACGACTCCATCAGACGGAGCTCGATGCCGATCACTGGACGGCCCCCGGATCGTCGGCGCGCATTCTGACGATATCGGAACCATCCACTCGGCTCAGCCCAAGCTCGTTCTCTGCGAGCGGACCGATTCGCTGAGGACTTGAGAGCACCGAGATGGCAAGAATGGCCCGCTTGTTCTCTTCAATCAGCGCCTGCTGTTCGTTCTGAAGACGATCAATCTCCTGTTCTATCCGGCTGTATCTGTATGCCTGAAAGACATTTACGAAAAGCAGCACGGGAATGGCCACGATAAGAAGAAGAACAATCCGGCGGCTCACGACGCAACCCGCTCAATTGCACGGAATTTTGCGGATCTGGAGGCTGGATTACCGGCCTTCTCCTCATCCGATGCCGTCACCGGCTTCTTTGTCAGAAGTCGATAGCCACCTGTATCGGCGGCATCTCTGAAACTGTGCTTGACAATTCGATCCTCCAGAGAGTGGAAAGAGATTACGCCAAGTCGGCCCGCAGGAGCGAGCATCTTCAGGGCTGAGGGGATTGCCCTCTGAACGCGATCCAGCTCGGAGTTCACGGCAATCCGGAGTGCCTGGAATGTCCGGGTCGCAGGATGAAGCCGACTGTGCCTGTACGATGACGGCACGGCGCCCCGGATGATATCGGCGAGTTGCGCGGCGGTACGAAACGGTCTCGCGCCACGCTCTCGGCAGATCGCGGCGGCAATGCGTCGGGAAAGGCGTTCTTCCCCAAACTGGTAGATCAGATCGGCAAGGTCAGATTCACGGAGCGTATTGACCAGATCGGCCGCCGTCTCCGTCCGATCGCCCAGCGGCCGGTCCGCGTCCAAACGCATGTCCAGCGGCTCGTCTTCTCGAAAAGAGAAGCCCCGGCCGGCCTTGGTGAAGTGATACATTGAGACGCCGAGATCCATGAGAATGCGGTTCGGATGCACGGCCGTTGGTGCGGTCCCAAAGTATGCGTCAAACCACTCATGCACTAATTCTACCCGCTCCTCAAACTCCACGAGTCGCTGCCGCGCCCGTTCGAGCATTGTCTGATCCGCGTCGATTCCAATGACCCGGATTCCCGGAAAACGCTGCAGGAAGCAAGCCGAATGCCCGCCTTCCCCGACCGTTGCGTCTATCAGAAGCTGGTCGCTACCGTCCGGCGCAAGGAATTCAAGCACCTCACGTACCAGCACCGACTGATGTACAGATTCCATACGCACTCCGATCAGAAGGAGACGAGCCCTCCCAGTTCCTCGGCCGCCTCCTGCAACTCCACTTCACTCTCGGCCTCATACGTCTGATACGCCGTGGCATCCCACACTTCCATGTATCGCTCCATCACCAGCAGTGTGCAGTCTCTTGCGAGCTCTGCGGACTCCTGCAACGACTTCGGGATATTTAGTCGCCCGGTCTTGTCGAACTCCACTTCCTGTGCCGGGGCAATAATCCGACGCTGGAGCAATCGGCCGCGGCGAGAAAACGGGGAAGAAGCGCTCATCAGCTTCGCAGAGAACTCCCGCCACTCGTCCGGTGGAAAGACCCACAGACACCGATCAATGGCCCGGGTGATCACGACGGAGTTCCCACGCAGCTCATTGCGAATTCGGGACGGCATGAGCAACCGCCCCTTTTCGTCGAGTGCGATGTGGAATTCGCCGGTATTCATGCCCTTACCACCACTTTGTCCTATTTCTTCCCACTTTTTCCCACTGCATTCCCCATTCTACGACAAGAGACCTTGTTGTCAACGAGAGTAGACAGAATAATCCCCATGATATTATCGGTTTTGGAGTATTACCTACATGAATGTTAAGTATTTGCCCTGCTACTGCCTGACTGTCGGCAGCGGAACCGAAAACACGGTGTCCGGATCGGTCCAGTCAAAGATTCGGTAGTCCAGATCGGGGAAGATCTTGTGCCGTCGCTCAACTCGAGTCAACCAAGCGGTTCCAATAGCACCGCGACTCAGTGCTTCGTACACATGTGCCACGTTGGCAATGTGATCCTTGACCCTACGGACCGAATAGGGAACGGCGGTACCGGCACGCATGATAAACGGCCAGTCGGACGCTTGGCTCAGGAGTACCTCGCGCGCCGCCTGGTTCAGAGCACGGCGTTTCAGACCTGATTCGTTGGGGAAGCGTTCAATCAGTTCGCTCATCCGCTCAATTGCCTTGTGCGTATGCCGGTAGACCCAGTCGTTACTTCCGTCCAACCACACCTCTGAATAGCCCTTATTACCCCAACTCGAGAAGGCCGGCTCGCCCGTCTCATGCTTCGGATGGGCCTTGAGGTACTCTGACGGTGTGATCAGCTTGATAGGGGAATCTGCGATCCGGCGGATGGTCGCCTCGAGCCATGATGGACCTTCAAACCACCAATGGCCGAACAACTCCGCATCGAATGGACACGATACGACCGGCGGCACCGACATCAGACTACTCAATCGATCAATGCGCTCAGACAGTTTGTAGACGAAATTATCGGCGTGTTCGTGGGTCTTCCTGGCGGCGGCCTCCGCGTTGTACGGCCGTTTGTCATTGGTCTTGCCGGTTACAGCGTAGTACTTGAATCCGGTGTTGATCCGGACAGACTCCTCCGGCAGATAGGGTCCGATGTAGTCCAGCGGGAGGTCGTGCCCGATGTCCCGGTAGAAGTCGCGGTACGAGATGTCGCTCGGGTAGCCATCCTCCGCCGACCAGATTGCGTTGGTTGACGCATAGTCCTTCCCAAACGCGACGACCCCGTTCGGGCAGATCACCGGCTCGTATACGCCGGCGGCGGGTCGCTTGTCGGCAAAGACCAACCCGTGAGTGGCAACGAAGAAGTACTGAATCCCCTGATCGGCAAGATACTTCTCCAAACCGGGCGAGTACCCGCATTCCGGCAGCCAGAAGCCCCGCGGCGCCTTGCCGAAGACTCGCGCATGGTCTGCAACGCCAACCTGAACCTGTGCCCGAACTGCCGGTGGGTGCTGCATGTAGAGCGGGAGAAAGGCGTGCGTTGCGGCGGTGGCGAGGATCTCCAATTTCCCACGCTTGTAGTAGTAGTCAAACCCGCGGGTTATGTCGTTGTCGTACTTCTCCGTGAACTCTCGGAGATTGGTCTCATACAGGGTTCGGTACATCTCGGCCAGCGGGCGAAACTGGTCGTCATTGCGTGTCCGATTGACTTCTTTCTCAGCAAGTTCGAGTTGTGCGTGGAGATGGGTGACGTACCGGTTCTGCAGCAACTCATCCTGCAACATTGTCATGAGAGTCGGCGAAATTGACAAGGCGAGCTTGAACTCCACATTGTCCCGCTCCAAAGAATCGAACATGCGGAGAATCGGTAGATAGGTCTCGGAGATGCCCTCGAACAACCAGTTCTCTTCAACGAACGATTCGTGCTCAGGATGCCGAACGTAGGGGAGATGCGCATGGAGTAGCAGTACTAGGTATCCATTCGTCATGGTCTTGCCGGTTGTCGTCAGTTTTTTAGTTGAATACGAGATCTTCGTCAATCAGGTCGAGGATGCGCTGCGGGATACGCTTCCCGTTGAACGGAAGATCCATGTCCTGGATGCCTGTCTGGGCGAGAATCTCATCGCCCGCGATCCCCTCATCGATGTTCGCGTCCAAGTCGGACAGCGTGCCTCGCGGGACCGCCACAACGTTCGACAGTGCAAGCAGTCTCTCCGTGCCGTTCTCAACAGCAATGAGAGAGAGGCGATAGTTCGATTCCTGCTCGGGAAGGTGGATGTACCACCGGTTGTCGTGGAGTGTTACCGGTATATCAAAACTCGTCCGGCATTTCGCAATGCTCTGATCGGATGACCTCAGGGAGTACACCCGCAGAAGAAGCCCCTCAAACTGGTTGGATCGCCGAAAAGCGTCGCGGTCCCCGGTCTGAAGATCCCAATAGGCAAATGCCCATGCGGGATCCCGCAGTAGAAGGACTATGCGGGTCTCGTTGTAGCTCTCGGGAAGTTCAATGTCCTCACTGTCGTCAACGTGAAACTCTCCGTCGGCCCAATTGTCGTACTTGGTCTCCCCAACCCTGACGGAATGGTTGTTCGTTCTCCGATGTTCTTCTCGTGTCTCCTCGGCAGCCTCTTGTACGAGGTCCTTCAATTCATCGCGTGTGACGTTGTCCGGCACATCTACGCCATATCGATCAGCAACTCTGAGCAGGGCTTCAAATGAGGCCTCGGCGAGCGTTTCTCGATCCATCACAACTCACCTTAGGAATTGATGAGAACTCTGTCAAGAATGGTCGGCTTCGAATTCAGCGCCGGAGGTGGGTGTGAACAGCGCAAGGACAACATCGCCGAATCCAAATCTCTTCGCAAGAAGATCAACCGGACGCTTGAGCCACTTGGCTGCGGTACCAACTCCCAGCCCGCCCCACGTCTTGGTCGCAAGAACGGTGAATCCGGTCTCGCTCAAGAGTCTTGTGAGATTGCGAGCGCTGAACAGGTTGACGTGGTCTGCGATAGCACTTCTCCATTGCTCCTTGAACAGCCGAGCCTGCAACCCGTCGGTGTTCGGCGTAACGACAATGCCGAGTGCACGCGGCAGCATCAACCGGTGGACGCGAAGCAGGAAACCTCGTGGATCAGGGAGATGCTCGATGACATGTGAGAAGTGAACCGACGCAAACTTCGTCGGAGTGAGATCAACCGTGTCAAGCGTACCCACGGATATGGGCACGCTCCGGTGCTCAATTCCGTATCTCGCAGCCGGTTCACACACCTCCACACCCTGAACTTCGTACCCGCGACCGGCGGCGTACTCAAGGAGGGTGCCGGTGGCGCATCCAATGTCGAGCAAAGACGGTCTTGCGTGGAGTGTTGCCATTCGTTCAAAGAAGTCAACGTCCGAGAGGCCCTTCAGCATGAGATTAAGGAAGTTCCGATCATTCTCCACCTCGTAGTCCGAGTACTCACCGTCGTACCGCGCAATGAGGGCATCCGGGTCCGGTTGCGGGTTTTGATAGAGATGGCCGCATCGAGTGCATCGAACAAAGCCGAATGAATCGCACTCCCAGTATCGGCGTGCATCGTCCGCACCACAGATCGCACACGAGACCTGTCGACTTGTTTCATCGTGTCCGGGCGCCTTGCTGAACGTCTTCACGGAATCCCGATCACCTCAATCACCACGGAGGCGTCATTCCCGGAGAAGTCGCTCACGACCACTTCAATGAGCGTTCGCCCGATGGGGACAGTGAAACGACCGGTCACATAGCCTCTTTCCCCGATGTGCAGATCGTCATACGGAACCGGCGGACCAGGCTCCACCCGCGGGTATCCGTCGGAAAATCCTATCCGGTCATGGGTAATCACCAGGTGCTCCTGTCCGTCCACGAGCACCACAACCGAGTAGGGCGTGACCAACTCACCGGCACGGACCCAGCGATCCTCGCACTCCACGAGAAGCAGGTACTCTCCTGCCGACAGATCCGAACCGGCACTCAGGTCATAGAGGGATGTCTCACTCTGCGCAAGAATTGAGATGACCGTCGGTGCGGCCAGATCCTCGACAGCCGGCAGCAGGAGAAGTGGATTAACGTAAGCCCCGGCTTCCGTGTCCAGTATCGAGAAGAAGAGGGTCGGACGACCTGCCGTGCCTGTCTCGCCGACCAGCCCAATCTGCGTCGCTTCGGTCACCACGGTTCCCGGCTCCGGAGTAGTTCCTTCTTCCAGGTGACCGTAGAACGATCGAAACCCGCGATCGTGCTCCACAACGACTGTCGTACCAAGTTGCGAGGGGGCGGCGTCATGGGATCCGCGAACGTAGATGACGGTGCCTGCTGTGACCGGATAGACCGGCTGAACCCCTCCGATCAGCTCCATACCTCGGGAATACGCGTCGCCGCTGCTCTGCCCGAACGAGACTGATGGAGAAAAGGTCTCTACCGGCCACTGCCAGGCCATGCTCGAAGCTGCCGCTGCAACAAGCAGGCCGAAAACGATCACTGCGCGGTTCATTCAACCCCCACTCTGAATCTCAGAACCCGATCGTCGATACCGAGATAGCCCTCCCCGTCGGCAGCCGTCAGAAACGCTTGATCTGCCGGAAACACGGCCCGTACCGGAATCAGCCCGCCGTAGTCAAAGACAACAAGCTCGGCAGGGAGTCTGAACCCACGCTGCGGATCACGCTCCTCGCCCAATCCCAGCGTTACCACCAATTCCGACCCGATCCCGGTTTCGATCTGCTGTAGCGGATAGCGGACGGGCACCGCAAACTCCGCGCCGGAGACAACGTGAACCATCCGAACTCCGTGATCGTCAAAGACGACGCGTTTCCCATCGCGGGTTATTTCCACGGCCATAGACGACCCGGGGTTGCCGTACAAATCTATTCGAAGAGATGGGATGAATCGAGCATCACGCAGATGGTAGAGGACGAGCGCCGGATCAGTCGGACCATACGCCGCGGCAACGGTGCCGGAAGACCCGTGAATGGCACTCCCGTGGACAGTAAGTCTGTACTTGTTACCAACGCCTTCAACGGTCATGCGTTTGCCGGAATCATCAATCACGACAAGGCCGCCCGAGAGCAACCCGAGAACGGTGATGCCTCCGTCCGCGGAGATAGAGGAAAGCGGACCTTCGAGCCACTCTTTCCAGCGCAGATCACCGCCGGGAGAATAGGCCGTGACGACCGCATCACCACCGCTCTTCACGAACAGACCATCCCCGGCGAATTGCGGATATCCGGATTGGGGGATGGTCGCCAGATAGGAACCATCGGGGCTCTGAAGAACCAGCTGATCCGGAGCCCGCCCGAAGCTGACGAACCCCTGCCCGGATAGCGCCACGCCGTAGGTGACGGCTCCTCTGAAAATCACTTCCCCCTTGTCGGAGATATAACCGAAGGAGTCATGAAGTCTCACCGGCAACATTGCACCGGCAAATGCGGTTGATTCCGGAATAACCGACGCACTCGCAGTCGAGACGGCCCACGATCGGTGAATCACGAGTTCACGTCCCGTGACGATCGGAAAGACGAGCAGATAGGCAATGGTGAATGATAGAAGCACCAGCAGATGCTGTAGGGATCGACGCATGGTTTCCTAAACGCGGCAAATGCTATGCCACCGCGCGAAGCGCATTCAACGCGCCTGCGATGGGCGCTTCTCTTCCAGCCGTTTCTCGTCATCGTCCATTTTGGTCTTCCACACATCGATCTTACGTTTGATCACATCCACCTGGGGCGCCTCACCGAGAAGGGTGTGGATACGCTTCAGCGCCGATAGAAAGGAGATCGCCTGCTTGAAGTCATCCATTCGGAAGGTATTCAGTTCGTATTTCTCGCGATAGCGGTCGGCTGATCGCTGACAGAGATCCTTGACAAACTGAAGATGCTCAACGCGAGCCTCATACCCCGGGATCCGCGGGTCCAGACCGGCGATCGTCGTCTTGAGATTCATCAGATTCTTGGTGACCGTGGTACACCGTCCCTCGAGCTCAACGAAGGACCATTTCCACTTGTTGTTGTCTCCGAAGTCCTCTTCAACCGATTGGATCGTGAATCCCAGCTTCTGAACCAACCGATACCGCTGTTCGTCCGGCAGTTTGGTGATCGCCTCCAGCCGCTCAGCGTATTCACTGAACGGCGCATCAATGACGTCGCTCACCACGTTTTCCAGATAGATGACGCTCTGATAACAGCTCTTTCGAGCGTCGTTGAGAAACGCATTGTTCTTGACTCCGAGAAGACTCAAAGAAAGCCGATTGAGGAGCAGATACAGTGAGGCAAGATTCAATCGCTCATCTGCCAGGGCGACTTTTTTGTATTCGCCGCCGAGCGGTTCCTTCTCAATGGCCGATAGAACAACCTTCTCGCTTTTCAGTATTTCTTCGGTCGTCAGCTTGTACTCCTCAACACGTTCGGAGTACATATCCTTGGCCGCCTGCGAGATTTTGCCCATCCTTCACTCTACCGTGTCCTCGCGTACTTCCGCAACAACTCTTCAGCGTGATTTCGTGAGGCCGCACCGGTCCGGTCTCCCGCGAGCATGCGGGCGATCTCCTCCACCCGCCCGTCATCCCTGACGTGGGTGATCTCAGTGACCGTTCGATCATTGCGGACCGCTTTGTCAACGCGGATATGGGTGTCTGCACGGACGGCGATGCTCGCAAGGTGGGTGATGCAGAGGATCTGCTTGGATCTGCTGAGATCATAGAGATGATCACCGACGGCAACTGCGATCTCCCCGCCGATCCCGGCGTCAATCTCGTCAAACACCATGCAACCGACGTGATCATTATCCGCAAGTACGCTCTTCAGTGCGAGCATCACTCGCGAGATCTCCCCGCCGGATGCGATGCTCGCGAGCGGCTTGACCGGTTCGCCGGG
>DAOWMR010000428.1 GCA_030642995.1 Spirochaetales bacterium | reverse complement strand
GGTTCTCCCGCTGGCTGCTCATTGAAGCCGATCAGGACAGCGTCCGTTTTGCCCCGCAGCTGACACCCTATGATACGGACGAGTTCTGGAGGCTGGCCGCTGAATCCAACATGCCGCGCATCCTGCATCCGGGCGGGTGAAGTACGCGCCCGGATGCCCGCTCACTCTCCGGCCGTACCTGTTGTGCCCGCTGCCCCCGAAAGTCCCCGGCTCAGCATCTCAACCAGCGGCGCCAGCGTGCTGATCAGTGCGTTGTCCAAACCGTAGAGTGAGAGGTTTGCCCCCTGGTACATGGTGGAGAGGGCGGTGGCTATCTCCGGCACGTGTCGAAGCGGGAGGATCTCGAGTTCCAGATCCTGCTCGGCCCGGGTGCGAACCATCTCGCCCGCCACTTCAAGCTTCCTGAGCTCAATTGCCCTGCGCTCGAGATCGATCTTGATCTCGATCTGTTCTCGCTCCTTCTCCAACCGAAGCAGGTCTACCGGCGCAGCACTCTTAATGCGCGTTGACTCGAGGGACCGCTCAAGGGTCAGCCTTTCCTCTGCGACGCTGTTGGACTCCCGGGCTGTTTCCAACTCCGCTCGCTCCAGTCTGCGTTGGGACTCAATGCGCGCGCTGGTGACCCTCTCTTCCATCTCAATGTGAGAGCGCTCGCTAGTTGCCTGAATCGCATTGCGCACTTCTGCTTGAAGTTTGCCGCGCAGATCATCGTCTACGATGAAGACTTGGGCAATCTGGACAATATCCACCGAAATTCCCCAGTCGCCCTGACTTCCGGCAGACGCCACTTTCACAACCGCCTCATCCACGGCGACCGAGAGCGTCTCCTTCCGTTCCTCGATGCAGGCGCTCATCGTCATGTGGGAGACGAGTGCCCGTAGTTCTCCCAGACAGATGTGAGAGATCAGGTCCTCGAGTTGTTCAATACCTGCGTGTGAAGTGAAGTCAAAACACGTTGCGGCCGCCACCGGATCAACGATTCGGTACACGACAATTCCCTTGAAGCGAAGAGGAATCCCATCCTTTGACTCCTGTGTCATGGCGAACTGTACTTCCTGTTTCACGCTTGGAACCGTGACGTGGATTGTGCCCGGCGTCACAAATGAGCTCCCGCCGACACCTCGGTTCTGAAGCGTACCGTCGCGACCAACAACCAGAAACTCGTTCGCTCTTGCCCGTGCATATCCCATCATGGTGTGCCTCCTGCCCGTGACGATAGTGCGGGAACCCGCCCTGTACTGTGCTGTAGAACACACAAATGAAAGTGTGACGGTCTATAATCAAGCGCATGAGTAGACAACGGATTGTGGTCAGGTGGGAGAGTATCGAGGACAAAGCATCTGTCGTTGAAGGGTTGCAATCGAGAGGTTACGTGGTGTCACCGGATGGCGGGGGGACGGAGGTGTCAGTTCTGGACGTGCGTTCGTTTCACAACATCAAGTCGGCCATGGCCAGCTATCACGAGTCTGCCCTGCCGTCCCTGATTGTCGTGGAGAGCCATGAGCAGGAAACGTCGGTTCTGTCGCAGCTCAGTCCGGGTGATGACCTGTGTCTTGCAGCGATGCTTGACGTGCAGGGGGCCGTGCGGCTTACTCGGGTCCTTGAGCGAGACGCTGTGCCGCGATTGGAAGGCGGGCAGGCCGGTGCCGCCCCCGCGTCGTTCCTGGACCCTCTGACAGGGTTGGAGAATCGGCATGCATTCTACCTCCACCTCTTTGACAATATCCGAGAGTGTGGACCAGAGGCGCCACTGAGTCTTGTCATGCTTGACCTCGATCACTTCAAAAAGGTGAATGATCAACTCGGCCATGCTGCCGGCGACCACATTCTGTCCAGTGTCGGAGAGACCTTGCGACGTGTGGGCCGTGGTGCCTCGGGAATCGCCCGGGTCGGGGGCAACGTGTTTGCAGTTGCGCTGCGATCGGATCAAACGCAGGCCACCCGTCTTGCCGACTTCATTCGGAGCGAAATTGCCGAACAACCGTTCACGGCGGCCGAGACGCCGGTTTCAGTAACCGTGAGCATGGGCGTTGCAACGTCAGTTGGCAACTTCTCCGGGGAAGAACTCATGGCTGAGAGCGACAAGTGCCTGTACGCCGCAAAAGCGGCGGGGAGGAATCGCGTTGTTTCCTCTGATGGATTCGCGAAAGGCAATGACGAGACCGCAACAGACCCCGTTGTCGAAGATTTTGAGAACCGGGTCCGTGTCCTGACTGAGCGTCTCATTCGCAATGTGGCAGACCGAGGCAAGAGCATGGCCGCACATCTGCGGGAGGAAGCCGATCACGATGGCCTGACAGGGTTGTACATCCGCCGCTACTTTGACCGTCGCATGGGGCGGGAGTTCCAGAAATCCTTGCGCGACGCGCGGGCACTTTCATTGATCTTCCTGGACATCGACCATTTTGGCCAGGTGAACAAGACCCACGGCTTTCCGACCGGGGACCGAGCGTTGCGCTACGTCGCTGGCGTACTGAAGGACTCCGTCCGGGTGATAGACTGGGTCGCACGGTATGGCGGCGAGGAACTGTGCGTTGTGCTGCCGGACACGACGCTGGATGAGGCGGTGTTCATCGCCGAGCGCATCCGGGCACGCATAGAGTCCGGCATCGTGACCGCCTACGACGGCACGCAGTTTTCACTCACCGCCAGCCTCGGTGTTGGAATCCGCCAGGACTCGGATGCGGCCGTAGTTGACTTTGTCCAGAGGGTCAGCGACAAGACCCGTGAGGCCAAAGCCGCGGGGCGGAACGTGGTACGGTCGTAGGCGGGGTAACGGAGTACAATCGACTCATGATCCCGGTCCAGATTCTCAGC
>DAOWMR010000004.1 GCA_030642995.1 Spirochaetales bacterium | reverse complement strand
GAAGTACCAATAGGACGGACTCCGCTATCGTGAGCTCGGCGGCGCTGTGGGCAAAGTAAAACTGGCTCGCCGCCTCAATGCCGTAGGCGCCGTGCCCAAAGGACATCCGGTTCAAATACTCCTCGAGGATTTCGTACTTCGTCAGGTGTCGTTCCAGTTGGAGAGCCCACCACAGCTCCTTCACTTTTCGGGAGATGGTCAGACTCTGGTCGGTGTACATCATTTTTGCGAGCTGCTGCGTAAGCGTGCTCGCCCCCGAGAAGTACCCGGCGCGGCCGCCGGAGACGAAGTTCAAGCCGATATTCACCGCGGCCCGAGTCATGTTCCAGAGGCTGAATCCACCGTGTTCAAAGAAGGCCTGGTCCTCTCTGGTGATGAGGGCGTAGATGAGGTGCCTGGGTAGGTTCTCAATCGATACGAGCGTTCGCTTCTCGTCGCTGAACAACTCGGTGATGGTCCTTCCGTTACGGTCCAGAAGGACAGAGGGGAGGGCGGAGTCGGTTTCTGTTGAGCGACCGATCTCATGTATATTGTTCACCGACGCAACAGCGATGCCCACGGTCACCCCAATCGCCACCGCGAGCACAACGGTGAGCGAGATGAGCGTAGCCAGCACGACTCGGCGTCTGCGGTCTATTCGCATGACGACAGGTTACGAACCGCCCGGAGCTCTGTCAACAACGGGATTGTTCTCCGCAACAACAAGATTGTTCACGCAGCAACAGACGAAGTCTAGACCGCGAATTTGAGGATCTCGACAATTGCCGACACCGGGTACTCGTCGCCGATCCCCCACCTGACTCCAAGTTCATGAGCATTGGCTGCGATCATGTCGATGTCGGTCGCGGGAATGTTTGCGTCGCCGAGGCGAACGGGAACCTTCAATCCCCGATACCACTGTTCAAGGGCCTCAATCCCTGCCCCGACCCCGGACAGCCCGAAGATTTCTTGAGAGAAGCGCTCGAATTGCCCGGCGTGATTCCGCGAATACCATTTCATCCAGGCCGGGATGACAATCGCAAGACCGGCACCGTGCGCTATGTTGTAGATCGCGCTCAGTGAGTGCTCAATCATGTGATTTGGAAAACTGAATCCCTCGACACCGGTCAGCGTGAGGCCGTTCAGCGCGAGTGTTGCCGCCCACATGAACTCCGCGCGTGCGTTGTAGTTATCGGGTTCCACCATGAAAATCCTGGAGGTCTCCATGACGGTCTTGATGATGCTTTCCACAAATCGGTCCTGGAGCACCGGGCCCGCAGCCTTGGAGAAATACCCTTCAATCACGTGTGCAATTGCGTCAACGGCTGCGTATGCAGAGTAGTCAGGGGGAACGGTGAAGGTAAGTTCCGGATTGAGGATGGACACCGTCGGATAGATAGCAGGCGACTTGATGGGGTATTTCTGTTTGGTTTCTTCGTTCGTCACAACGGCTGTGCCGTTCATCTCGCTCCCGGTCGCGGCCAATGTCAGAATCGCGTAAATCGGCAGCGCCGCCTCCGGGTTCTTGTTGATGAAGTAGTTCCAGATATCATCGTCCGCCAGAGCACCAACGGCGATTGCCTTGCCCTCGTCGAGGACCGAACCGCCGCCGACCGCCAGCACCGCATCCACTTTTTCGCTCTTTGCGATCTCCACGCCTCGGCGGGTGTGCGAGAGGAGAGGATTTGACACCACGCCGCCATACTGCACAACCTGAATGGAGCTTTCGCTCAGGTGACCGAGAACCCGATCCAGAAGGCCGGTGCGTTTGGTTGAGGACGATCCGTACACCAGGAGAACCTTCCTGATCTTGCCTCGCCGAAGCTCTGCACCGATGGCAGATTCTTTTCCTTTCCCGAAAATGATCCGCGTTGGATTGTGAAATTCAAAGTCGAACATCATGACTCCTGATTGTGTTGATATGAGGCAGCAGGTCTTGCGGCCGGAGAACGGTGCGGCTCAATCCGGAGCCGGCGGTCGGTCACAGGTGGTGCCTGTAAAAAAAGACCGGCTCCGTGAGGAACCGGCCCAACCGTTAGGTTGCCGGCTATAATATAGTAAACTGGGAGGGGAACTATATTAAACAACCGACGTTTTGATTATCGTCTCACGACGAGTTTTACTTAGCTTCTTCTATCGCGACATCCATGGTGACCGAGAGATTGTATTCACGGCCTTCCACCACGGAAAATCGTCTGGTGACCGTGTAGTCACCAACTACTACTACTATTGTATGCTCTCCCGGCCGTGCGGTAAAGTCCCCGGTTTCAGACTCAAGAGCGCGCCCGTCTACATAAACGCGTGAGCCGCGCGGCGCGGTATAGCTGACCGTAGCGAGAGCGGGCAGGAGCGGAACTCTGAGCCGAGCACTCTGTGCCTGCTCAATTCCAAATGTCAGGTTCTGATCCTGATAGCGTTCTGAGGTGAGAGAGAGGCGATGAAGCCCGGGTTCAAGGAGATACTCGGATTCGATCTGAACGGGGGCGTCGTCTATCCGTAGATCGAACTCCGGGGCCAGATGACTCTCAGTCTGAAATTCCGACCCGTCCTCAAGAATAAACAGGACCCGTACGGAACCTATGCGCCGAGCAACCGGGCGGACGACCACCGAGATTTTTTCGGCGGCGATTTGTGGCGGCAGACCTTTCATCAGTGAGACAACCGTCATGGCCAGCGGCAGGTCGTTGGGGGAGAGAAGGTGATCAAGAACGGTCACGGCCGCACTGGCATTCACCTCGGCTTCCGGGTGGAGCGGGATCTGAATAGTCAGCTTACCCGTTCGGGTCAGTGGTTGCGACAGGAGCATCGCGCCATTGACTTCGGAAATTCCTGCGCGTTCTGAGATGCTACCAGTCGTCAGCACAAGGAGCGAGAGCGCGCCCGGAAACTCGGTGACCGACGGCGGAATGGTAACTTCAATCTCAAGGGCATCAAAGAACCGAGAATCGCCGGTTGTCCCGGCCATAATGATCTCGTCCAACCCGAACTCTGCTGTCAGCGGCCGGCCGGCGGGATCCACTTCGAGCGTGTCCACTACCGGGCCTCGGACGGCTTCGGCCGCGAGAGGAAAGGCGAGAATCACCAGGATGGTTATCAGTCCAAAACGACGCATCTTCGGTCCTACGGCAACATCTTCATTGGGTCTCGAGGGTCGGTGTCGTGCCGGATTTCAAAATGCAGATGCGAACCAGTCGTGGTTCCGGTGCTTCCGACAGTGCCGATTATCATACCGGATGTGACCGAGTCCTTCAACGATACCACTACCGTATCAAGGTGGCCATAAAATGTCGTGAAACCACCACTGTGTTGCAGAAGAATGTAGTTGCCCATGGTCGAGTCGTTGCCGGTGTCGATGACCTCTCCCGATCTGGCCGCCACCACCGGCGTTCCGCGCGCGGCTGCAAAGTCAACTCCGGCGTGGAATCCCCATACTCCGGTCACCGGGTGGTAGCGGGGTCCAAACGGTGACGACACGGTGATCACTCGAAGGGGGCGGCGGAAAAGCAAGCCAAGAAATGAGCTCCGCTCTTCCGGAGAGAAATCCGAACCCGGATAGAAACGAAAAAAGGTAACGGCGGATTCCCCGGTGATGGAAACGACCTGCGTGGTTTGTTCGTGACGCAAATCATGCATCACGAATTCCAAATCCGTTCCGGGTGTCAGCGGCACAAAAACGCCGGGGATGTTCGGAAGAAATAGGAACCGTCCGGGTTCGCCGAGGGCGCTTCTCTCCATCCGGTTGAGCGTCGCAATTCCGGAGTACGGGACCGAAAGCCGCGCGGCTATGCCGAACAACGTGTCCTCCGGCGTTGTTCGGTAGCTGTAGACGGTCAGTTCCGGCAGATCGGCGCCGGCGCTCATTTGCCGGTAAAACAGCCGGACGCTCTCCTGTTGCTGTTCGAAGGCAGGATCGGTCTGATCGAGGATCGAGATCATTGGGTACTGAGCCGCAACGGGGCTCGTCATTGCGAATAGCCCGAGGAGTATACTCACGAAGCGAATGCCGGGGCCGCGAAATTTCATGAGTTAATACTACCGTAGGATGACTATCATTCGGCTCATTGAGTTGCCGGGCTGAGTTCGTCCAACTGGGCTCGGTACTCCGTGGCCTCGGAATCAAGGCCAAGATTCATCGCAATGGATTCCAGGTGGCTGAGTACGCTCCGGGCCTGCACCACCAGTCCGATTGCGGCAGCCACCCGTAGCGATCGCTTCATGAAGTCGTATGCGTTCTCGAGGTCTCCCTGCTTGACTGCGATAAGCCCGAGAGCTTTCAAATCGGCGGCGATACCAACCGAATTTTCAATCTGCTTATCGTAGAGCAGGGCCGTTTCGGCTTCGGCGCGCGCCTCCTCCAGCATGTCCCGGCGTGAAAGGATTGAGGCGAGCATATAGTGGTTCGCCGCGAGTTCGGAGAGTTGATGGATCTCGTCGTTGATTGCAATGGCATCCTGAAGAAACTGCCAGGCGGTCTCATAGTCCTCAAGACGGCTGTAGGCCGTCCCTATGTTGTGGTAGAGAATCGCGAGGTCTGCCTGGTTGGATTCGTCGTTGCGTTCATCAAGGGCCTGGTCAAAGAACGCCATGGCGAGTTCCAGATCGCCGCGTCGGAGTGACGCCTCGCCGAGGTGCGTTGCGCTCTGGAGCAGAAGACGGGAGTTTTCAAGCTGGACGGCGATCTCATAGGCGTTCTGAAAACTGCCTTCGGCAGTATCAATGTCTCCTGTTGCAAGATACACCTTACCTATCGAATTGTAGGTCTGAGCGATTCCGACACGGTTGTCCACGGCGGCGTTCTCTCTGAAGGCAAGGTCGAAAAAGCTGAGTGCTTGCCCGTAGTTACCTTCACGATAGTATCGATTTCCGAATTCAGCGTATTCAGCGGCCTGGTCCTTGGTGTCGTGTACGACATCGGGAGTCCGGGGCGCCGATGAACATCCGCCGAGGACGATTGCGAACACGACGGCCCCAAGCACAGTTGCTGCAAGCCTGTACATCAGAACTCCTCGTCCCGGATGCTTTCGAAGGTTGAGGGTTGTTCCTGCGCCTCCGGTATCCCGCCTCGCAAGAGTGGGTTGTTGCGCAAGCTCTCAATGACGTCCTGGCTTGCATCGAGGGTTTGGCGCCCTTCCTCGAGGATGCCGGTGAGTTGGGGCTGGGTTGTGTTGAGATACTCGGTGAACTTCTCCACGTCCGCAATGCTTTCCTGGAGGCTCTGGATGCTCAATTCCAGATCGGCAATGATTCCGACAATCTGATCAAACAGCACATTATCGTCGTCCAGGAGTGTCGCAAAGCTCCCTTTCGGGTCCAGGAGCATCGTTACGAGTCCGGTGGGATCCCGCAGCGCCGCAGTTGTCTCTTCAATATTGCTGGTGATCTCCGTCACTTCGCCCAACAGCGAGTTTATCTGTGCGGTTGTATCGTCTATGACCTGATTTACCCGGACCACTGTTTGTTCGAGTTCCGCCACCGCGCCTTCCGCCCCGGAGAGCATTCCCGCCACCGGTCCGCTCGCCTCACCTCTGAGCGCTGCGTTGAGGTCCTCGGTCAGCACCGCGAGGTTGACGAGAACCCGATCAACGTTCTGGAGGATTGGGTCGATCTGTCCAAGCGCCTGCGCGATGGGGTCGGAACTTCGCAGCACGATTGTGCGATTCTCCTCTCGGAGCCGCAGACCCTGCTTGGAATCGTAGGTGGGGATGACGGTCCCCTCGGGAGGTGGGTCGGTAGGCATGCGCCCCTGGTGAAATATGATTTGACCGCCACCGAGTGGATTGGTCACGAGTTGGATCAGCGAATCTTCGTTTGCCTTGTCTATGAATTCTTCCTGGATGTAGAACTCAACATCCACATTGTTGTCTTCCTGAAGGGTGACTGCGGTAACCTTACCGATCGTGAAGCCTCGAAAGGTAATGGGCATGCCGGCTGAGAGATCACTGGCCGTCGTGAAATGCGAGTGGTAGTAGTAGTTTTTCTTGAACCAGCGCTGGTTTGCACCCATGAGAACAATGAGGGCAACCGTGAGAGCCACGGCAAGGATGACAAACACGCCAACTACCTGATTGGCGAACCGGTATCGCAGCTTCATGCAAGGATGAGTCTAGTGCAGCGGTTTGGCTTCGTCAATCAAACTTTAGGTGAGATATGTGTTTGTCTCCGGATCAAGGAGTTCCAGGATATCTCCGTCGTAGGTGGCGGTCTCACTCAAAACATCGGTCAGGATACGCCCAACCTCGGGCTCATTTGAACGTGATATCTCATGCAGCGAACCGAACCGCAAGATGCGACCTGCCTTCAACACGACGACATAATCGGCCAACTGGCTGGCAATTCGGGCGTTGTGAGTCACCGCGACGAGTGTGACGTTGCGTTCTTTCAGTTCTCGCAGTTTCCGGATCATCAGGTCGGCGTGTTCGCCGTCAACCGAGGTAGTTGGCTCATCCAGAAAGAGGAGCTCGGGATCACCAACGATGGCCCGCACGAATGAGATAATTTTCCGTTCGCCGGCGGACACGTTTGCAGGGCGCAGCTCCAATCTGCGAGGTGCCCCGAGTTCGCCTACGAGTCCGTTGATGCGTTCCGTAACCGAATCCGACGCGAGGTCGTGGCGGTGATACCGCACCGGGAGGGTAAGATTCTGTAGTAACGAAAGATTCTGCCAGAGGGCGTCATCCTGAAACACAAAACCGTTTCGGGCTCGGAGGCGCTCCAATTCCCGGTCGGTTGCATGGTTCGGATTAGTGCCGAGGATCTCCACATACCCGGTATCCGGCACCAGGAGACCGGCGGCGGTCTTGAGGAGAGTGCTCTTGCCGGAGCCCGACGGGCCCATGATGACCGTACACGCGTGGGCGGGGATATCCAGCTTCACATCCTGAAGGATCTCGTCCCCATTTACCGTGAGTGAGATCTCGACCAGTCTGCACGCCGGTGGTTCAGTTTCGCCGGCCCTATCCTCGGCCGCGTCACCGAGGGCGGCCAGGAGATCTTCAGCGTCGTATCCTCGGTCACCGTATCCTCGGTCACCGTATCCTCGGTGAGGATCAGTTGTGTTCTCGGGCTCGTCCGAACGATCGTCGGGTTCCATTCTCCGCCTCTATATGTAGTAGATCAGCGTGATGATCGCGTTTGCGATAATCAGCAGGATTATTCCGTGACTGACCGACCGAATTGCCGCAACCGGAATTTCGGTCGTTGCCCGCTCCACCTGCAGCCCATGGAAGGTCGCGACGAGGGCAATGATCGCGCCGAAGACGATGCTCTTCACGACGCTCGAGACCACATCAGTAAGGCTCAAGCTTGCAAGTAGGCCGCTTAGGTATTCGCGGAGTGGGATTGGGTTCACGAACTGGGTCACCACAAAGGATCCGAGCAACCCGAAAAGGTTGAAGTAGAGATTGAGCAGGAGTGTCGATAGCGTGACACCGATGAAACGGGGTACCACGATGTGCCGGATCGGGTTGATCCCGGTGACGGTGTACGCCTCGATTTCATGGCTGATGACCATGTTTCCCAACTCGGTGGAGATTGCGGTTCCTGATCGCGCCGTTACGATGACCGCGGTCAGCAGCGGTCCGAGTTCTCGGGTGATAACGATGATCAGGATGTCAAATATGAGCTGCCCCTGCCCGAACTGCGGCAGCAGGCTGAGCCCCTGAATCACGATGACTGCACCCAGGCTGAGGCTGATGGTCGCGACTACCGACAGTGCTTCCACCCCGGTGAAGAGGATCTGCATGGTGAGAACGTGGGTTCCTACCCTTCGACTCGTAGTGAATCGGAAGGTCTGCTTGAAAACATCTACCATGAATCCGAGCGCATAGAGCAACTTGCGGACGCGGACGATAGTCGCAGAGCCAATCTGCTCGATTGCACCCCTCATGCAGCCTCCACAAAGGGGTCGAGGAATTTCACATCAATAGGCCGGCCGCCACTACTGCGTCCAAGACGTCGGTTGCTCCGACCAATTCCGTGATAGTCGCTGCCGGCGGTGACGATGAGTCCGAGTTCCTCGGCGAGAGATGCGAACCGGTGTGCATCGGATAGGGAATTATTCGGGTGATAGGCCTCAATCCCATCGAGTCCTTCGTGCTTCCATCGAAAGAGCGTTCGACTGAGTTCGTCCCATCCGATACCGAGGGTATTCGGGTGCGCGATGACCGCCTTGCCACCGGCTGCATGGACCGTCGCACAGGCCTGGCCTACCGAAAGAGCGCGCTTGCTCTCGTAAAACGGCCGTCCGTTTCCAATGAATCGATCAAAGGCCTCCTGAGGACTTGCGACCACACCCTTCTGGTGCATCACCTGAGCAAAATGGGGGCGGCCGACGGTGTGGTGCCCGGCCGTCTTGATGAGTTCGTCGTAGTTAATGGCGATGCCCGCTTTCTGCATCCGATCCACCATCCGGAGATTTCGCGTCGTACGATACTCCTGGACACGCACCAGTCTACTGCGCAGAGGGCCCGTCCAATCCTTCAAACCAAGCCCGAGGAGGTGAAATATCCCGGGCTGCCAATCGATCTCGAGTTCAATGCCGGGCACGAAGATGATTCCGCTCTCATCGGCGGCGGCCCTTGCCTCATCCAGTCCGGCTACCGTATCGTGGTCGGTGAGAGCGATGGCCTGGAGACCCTCGGCGACGGCGAGTTGGATGAGCGCGGTTGGAGTCAAGACACCATCCGACGCCGTAGAATGGGAGTGCAGATCAATCATGTGTCTCCAGTATAGCGATGTTTGCTGAATGTGACCCGCAGCAAAAGCTCCTTGAAATTCAGCATTTAAGTGTTTACAGTTCTATTCAGGAGAAACCGCAGTGCCTCGCCCGATGAATTTCAAGGCCAATGCTGTCATTTACTTCAGTGGCGATGTGAGTGACAAGATCTATATCCTCAAGTCCGGGCGGATCAGCCTGAATTCTACGGACATCGAGACCGGGCAGGAGATCCACGACTACATCCAGACTGGAGAGTTCTTCGGCGTGAAGAGCGCCCTCGGTAAGTACCCCCGTGAAGAGAACGCCGTCGTTCTCTCGGATTCCGCCGTCATCATGTTCACCGTGCCCGAGTTCGAGCAATTGGCGAGCCAGAACACCAGGATCATCATGAAGATGCTCAAGGTGTTCAGCAATCAACTGCGGAGAATGCACGCGAAAGTCAGCGGGCTGCTCGCCGAAGACAAACAGCTGGATCCCGAGACCGGGCTGTTCAACGCCGGCCAATACTACCTGGGAAAGAAGCGGTATGAGCAGGCGCTGTACGCGTTCCGGCGCTATCTCACCTACTATCCCTCGGGCAGATTGAATGCCAAGGCCAGCGAGTTTGCCCAGAAGGCAGAGCAATTCGCACAGGACTACGGGGCGGGGAAGGGACCGAACATCTCGGGGGTCAGCACGACAACCGAGGATGTCAGCAAGCCGGACCGAGGTCGACAACTGTCGGATTCGGCCAAGGAGTTCTACGCTGCAGTCAGTGTTTTCAGTCAGCAGAAGTATGCTGATGCACTGAAAGGTTTCAAAGTGATAGCCGAGAACGGAACGGATGAGGAGTACCGCATCAAAAGTCTCTTTGAAATTGGCAGATGCTACTACAGCCTCAAGCAGTTTGAAGCATGCATCAAGCACTTCACGGGGCTTATCCAACGGTATCCAAAGATTCCCGAACTTCCCGATGCCTTGTACTATGTGGGCCAGTCGTACCAGGAAAAGGGTGACACCGCACGAGCCGGGGGGTTCTACAAGAAGATTATGAGCATGTCCGGTGCCGGCGAGGCGCTTCTGCGGAAGGTTCGCAGGGCCATCAAGGCGTTGGAGGCGTAATCGTGGAGATGAATCTGCAGGCCTTTGAGCGGTTTGCGGTCAGTTATCCGGCCGACGAGATCATTTTCTGCGAGTACGAGCCCGGGGACGCCTTCTATCTCATTCAGCAGGGACGGGTCCAGATCAGCAAGATCATGGGCGATATCGAGAAGACCATAGATGTCCTTCAGCCTGGCGAGATATTCGGCGAGATGGCAATCCTCGAAGAAGCCCCCCGATCTGCCACGGCCATTACGGTAGGACCGGTCAAGTGTCTGGAGTTCAATCGGGCGAATTTTGAGATTCTCATGCGCGGCAACCCCGCCATTGCGTTGAAGCTCCTCAAACTGTTCACCAAGCGGATCTATGACCAGCGACGACGTTTCATGATTCTCACGCTGGATGATGTTCAAGCGCGGGTCGCCGATGTATTCCTCATGCTGAACGAGGGGCAACTGGAGCCTCAGGAGGAGACCGACGAGCGAGTGTTCAAGACAACCGCCGAAGATATCGCTCATTGGGCCGGGCTCTCGCCCGAAGAAACGCGGCATGTGTTGAATCACTTTGTAAGTCAGCGCAGACTCGAGGTCATGACGGATAAAATCGTCCTGAAAAATATCAATGAGTTTGTTCGATTCGTGAGCAGCCGTCGCAAGAAACGATGATGCGGCGTACAGCTCCACGCATCGCTCTCCTGATTCTCACACTTCTTGTGTTGGCAATTTCTCCCGTGATTGCAGCGGATAGGGTCGGGCGCACCGTGTCCGTTGCTGAAGCATTCGTTCCGCTCGCTCTCCTGCTCATGCAGGGAACCGACACTCCTTTTGAACTCGCGGTCGTCGGCGGCAGTGTGGTGCTCCATACCGTCCCGAATGCCTTGATGCTGATTGGCGAGGCGACAGGGCGGGCGGAACTTACCCGCATCACGCGTTGGGCGAATTTCGGGATTGACAGCGCCATGGCTACCGGACTGCTTGGCGTCGGGATTGCACATCTCGCCGGGGCGTTCGGCCCGGAAGCCGATCTCCGGGCACAGGGCGGGGTCTACCTGGCTCTCTCTATCCCTGCCGCCGTGGCAGCTTTTGTCGATTTCCTGCCGTACTCGGTGGAATCAGCCGGTCGACCCGCGGAGTGATGCCCCGCAGGGCAAACGCACATGAATATCCACTGACGTGCTTGCCCAGACTGGAAGGCCCAGACGCGCTTGTCCTCCCAAGGCCTGCGGAGACGCACGTCTGGGCCTTCCCGCCTGCCGCACGCCCATCCCGCCAATGTGCGTCCGCCCTGTGACGCGCCGCCGCTCCTCTTAACATTCCCACTGGTATCAGCTATATTTCGTGACCACGGTCGGGGTCGGTATTGTGCCGCGCGGGCCGGATGCGCCAAGGTAGCTCAGGGGTAGAGCAGCTCACTCGTAATGAGCAGGTCGTCGGTTCAAATCCGACTCTTGGCTGGTTGCCGGAATTACGGCCGCCGCTTCGAACCTTCCCATAAACCACAGCACAGAACGCACCGATACTTGAAGCAACGGAGGAAGTTGTGCTTCGAGGCATTTACACTGGTGCGGCGGGGATGGTGGTTCAGCAGAACCGCCTGGACGCCATATCCAACAATCTTGCGAACGTCGATACGACCGGATACAAGCGGGACACGGCCATCCAGAAGGCTTTCCCGGAACTGCTCCTCCGTCGCATGAGCGATGACGGAGTCACACAGTTTCCCTACCGTCACCCGGTGGTCGGGTCGTTTGACTCTGCCGCGGTTGTGGGCAGTCTGGGTACGGGCGTTGAAACCAACGAGGTTTACACCGCATTCAGTCAAGGCGGTTTGAGGCAGACCGAGAACAGCTTTGACCTGGCGCTGGACGGTGACGGATTTTTCGTCGTGCAGACGCCGTACGGCGAACGATACACCCGCAACGGCAGTTTCCTGATCGGGCCGGAAGGAATGCTCGTTACCAAGCAGGGATATCCGGTGCTCGGTGAAAACGGTCCAATCCATCTCAAGTTGAACAACTTCGTCGTGAATGAGGACGGCGTTATCTACGAAAACGCCGACTTTGCCGAAGATCCGTTGCGACTTGTCTCTATGCGGGAGAACGAGTGGCTGAACACCGTGGAAGTGGATCGGCTCCAGATTGTCCAGGTCCGTCAAACGCGCTACCTGCAGAAGCAGGGCGACAGTTTCTGGCGGTCAACCGAGGAGTCGGGAGAGGCGGTAATCGTAGCGGAAGGCCGACCAAAGATCCGACAGGGGTTTCTGGAAACGAGCAATGTGAACCCGGTGACCGAGATGGTCCAGATGATCGAGGTGAACCGGGCCTACGAAGCCAATCAGAAAGTAATTCAGGCACAGGATCAGGCGACAAGTCGATTGATCAACGAAGCAATGAGACTGCAGTAGGCAGGTAGAGGGATAGCAACATGATGAGATCATTGTGGACCGCAGCATCGGGCATGATTGGCCAGCAGTTCAGCATCGACACGATTGCGAACAATCTGTCCAACGTAAACACAACCGGATTCAAGCAGAACCGTCCGGACTTTGAGGATCTTCTCTACCAGACGGTTCGGATGGCGGGCACCCCCGCAACCGAAGAAACGCTGGTTCCGGTTGGAGTTCAGGTGGGCCACGGCGTTCGGGTTGCGGCGACACAGAAAATCTTCACCCAGGGTTCGTTGCAGAACACCGAGAACGTGGGTGACGTTGCCATTGAAGGGGAAGGATTCTTCCGGACCCTCATGTACGACGGCACCTTTGCGTACACGCGGGATGGATCGTTCAAAATCGATTCAAATGGCCAGCTGGTGAACAGCAACGGCTATCGACTGCTCCCGGAGGTTGTGCTCCCCGAGGGTTTCCAGCGTGACACCCTGACCATTTCTCAGGACGGTCGGATCACGGTGAAAGTTGCCGGGTTGCAGGATCCCATTGACGTAGGCCAGATGGAGCTCTATCGATTCGTGAACCCGGCCGGGCTTCAGGCAGTTGGTGACAATCTTTTCAAGGTGAGCAGCGCATCCGGGGACGCCATTGCCGGCTTACCAGGTTTTGACGGGATGGGCCGGACGCTCCATAAGTTCCTGGAGATGTCCAACGTCCAGGTGGTTCAGGAAATGGTGAACATGATTGTCGCGCAGCGGGCATATGAGATGAACTCAAAGGCAATTCAGACGAGCGATGCCATGTTGAGTATCGCAAATAACCTGAAACGGTAGCCCTGATAGGAGAGAGCATGGACATTCTTGCCGCCAACATGGCTCAGTACAACGCAGCACAGTTCCAGGCATCGCTGCCCAAGGATGACCCGCAAGCTGAGCTGAGGGCAGTTGCCACGGAGTTTGAATCGCTTTTTGTAAAACAGATGTTGGACTCAATGCGTGCTACACTCAGTCCTGACGACGACCTGTTCTACGGTGGCATGGCGCAGGATATCTTTCAAGATATGCTGTACGAAGAGTATGCGCGAATGATGGCCAAGACAGGGAGTCTGGGTGTCGCCGACATCATCTACAAGCAGTACGAAGACGTTCTCTGAGAAGCGCGGTGTTCTGCTGTCCGACGCTGGACAGGGTGTACATATTTGTGCACCGCGATAAACCCGAACCGTACAACATTTCATACAGATTGGATCGACTTCTTGCCAACGTGTAACGAAGCCGCCCTAAGTTTCTATCTGACAACGATTTACAATGCCTATCCGCGCAGACCCGGCTTGGCACAACTCTTGCATATCTTGTGGCAGGAGAGCTAGATGTCCAAGAAGAAGGCAGGAAGCGATCGTGATGACGACACGCTGAAGGCGTACTTCAATCAGATTCGTAAGACACCATTGCTCACGTTTGAAGAGGAACTGGAGCTTTCACGCAAAATTGAAAAGGGCGATGAAGCAGCGCGGGGCCACCTTGTAGAGGCGAACCTCAGGCTGGTCGTGAAGATTGCCAAGGCATACGTCTCCAAGGACGTCGGGCTTCTGGACCTGGTTCAGGAGGGGAATCTCGGGCTTTTGAAGGCGGCGAGCAAGTACGATCATCGGAAGCAGGTCCGATTTTCAACCTATGCATCGTGGTGGATCAAACAGTCGATCACCCGGGCCTTGAGTAACAAGCGTCGTTCCATCAGGCTTCCGCACCGGAAGGAAGATGCTCTACGGAAGATCCAACGGGCGTTCAACGTCCTGAGCCAGACTCTCGCCCGGCGGCCGTCGGTTGAAGAGGTGGCGGTTGAAGTGGGGATGGACTCCGGGGAAGTAGTGGAAATACTGAATATCTCTCATGGCCCCGTCTCCCTGGATAGTGACATCAACTCGGAATCAGGGACGCTTCACGACGTGTTCGAGGATTACAGCTACTCTCCCGACACCGAAATCATGCAGCAGGTGATGCGGGATGAAACTTTGAAGTTTCTCGAGCGCCTGCGGGAGAAAGAGAAGAAGATTCTCCTCTATCGATTTGCATTCCACGGCGGGAAGAAATACACACTGAAGCGCATCAGCGATGAGATGGGCATCAGCCCTGAAACAGTGCGGCAGATTGAGATGCGCGCCATCAGGAAGCTTCGCCAGCACGCAAGCGAGATTGAAGAGTTCGTGTACGAATAGACACCCGTATACCGGAAAACTTCTTCGTGGCCGCGAAGCTGCTAAACCGTTGACCTCACATGATCGATGATACTACCGTGAGGTACAGTGGCACGCGCTAACGGACAAACCAAACGCTCGCAGGCAAAACGCAAGCGCGGGCGAGATCGTCTGATACTCTATTTCCTCCTTGTTGTGATTGCGGGCTTGCTGGGGCTCATCGTGGCTCTCCTTCCCGAGACGCCGCCGAGCGACTCGGACCGTCTTCCTGCCGGTCCGATTGCGGCGGAGCCGGCGACACGGGAACCGGACGCAGGCGAGGGAACGAGAGAGGGTGATGAGGCCCCATCAGTTCCGGATGTCGCCGAGCCGGAAGCCGTGACAGAGCGGTATCCGAGCGGCGAAGTGCTCGTGACGCCGGCCGTAACTGCGGGAGAGAGCGATCGCGAGTTCTGGTGGCTGCCCAATCCGGAGGAGTACGGGGAGGTTTCCGGCACGCTCTATCTCATTCTGGATGACGCCGGCAACAGTCTCCAGCCATTACCGGCATTTCTCGAGTTTCCCGGCCCCCTGGCCGTAGCAGTACTCCCGCAGCTACCGTATTCAGTTGAATCGGCGGCACGAATCGCGGCGGCCGGGAAGGAGATCATGCTGCACCTTCCCATGGAGGCCGTGGGCGGCGCGAATCCAGGGCCCGGTGCTCTCACGGTGGGCATGAGTGATCGCGACGTCCTGCGCGTGATTGACGAGAATCTTGGCTCAGTTCCCGGAGCGATCGGAGTCAACAATCATATGGGGTCACTCGCCACGTCGGACCGGAGAATCATGGAGATTGTTCTCGCGGATCTGCAGCGCAGAGATCTCTTCTTCATCGACAGCAGAACAACGGTGGACACCGTAGCCAGGCCGGTAGCCGCCTACTTGCAGACTCCCTTTGCCGAGCGTCACGTTTTCCTGGACAACGAGCGGTCCCGGGACGCAATACTCACCGCGATCCGTGGTGCTTTGGAACTGGCCCACAGACAGGATCAAGTTGTGATGATAGGGCACGCGACCGTTCCGGAACTTGCGGCCGTTCTCAATGAGATCTATCCGATTCTGGCAGAGCACGGATATCGATTTGGATTGGTATCCGAGTTGGTCGAGGTGTTGGACCCGTCGGATGTGGAGGGTTGATGCTCGTTCTCGGAGTTGAAACGTCATGCGACGAGTGTTCGGTCGCGGTGGTTGAGGACGGCAACCGCATCCTGGGTCAGATCATTGCGACCCAAATTGATCAGCATGCGTCATACAGTGGGGTGGTTCCGGAGATTGCGAGCAGAACCCACACCGAATGGATTTCAGGGGTCTACACGAGGGCTCTGCAGGCGGCAGGGGTAGCCGCCTCCGAGCTTGACGGGGTGGGGGTGACGACCCGGCCGGGTCTCTCCGGGTCGCTTGTTGTGGGGCTCTCGTTTGCAAAAGGGCTGGCGTTTGGACTCGATATTCCGTTGATTGGCGTCGACCACGTTCTTGCACACCTGTACGCGCCACAACTCGAGCAGAGAGTGGAGTACCCGTTCCTCGGTCTCCTTGTTTCCGGCGGGCATACGATCATCGCGCGAGTCTCCGATCCATTTACCATGCAGATCCTGGGCACAACGATTGATGATGCGTGTGGTGAGGCATTTGACAAAGTGGCCAAGCACTTCAACCTGGGCTATCCCGGGGGCGTGGCGGTTGACCGCCTCGCGGCGGACGGAGATGCACGTGCCTTCAGTTTCCCGGACGCCAGTCTTCACAAGGGCGATCATCGCTACGACGTATCGTACTCGGGGCTGAAGACGGCGGTGGTAAACCAACTGGATCAGTTCTGGAATCGAGAGTATGAGAAAAACGACGCAAACATAGCCGCAAGCTTCCAGAAGGCGGCGATAGATCTCCTGTTGAAGCGGGTCTACCGGGCTGTTGAAGACACCGGGCTTCACCGGGTTGTTGCCGGCGGGGGAGTTGCGGCAAACAGCTACCTGCGGCGGTGTCTGACCGAGCATTCGGAACTGGACGCGATTTATCCGAGCCTTGAGCTGTGTACGGATAACGGCGCAATGGTCGCCGGGCTTGCCTACCACCTTCTGCGCCGGGGTGACCGAGATGACCTGACGCTGGATGTTTCGGCACGGGTAACCGGTTTCAGGAAGACATACCCGTAAGTTGCAGTTCTCTCCGGCCTTTTGCACTTTCATTTGCGTCGTGGGTGCGCTACGATAGGTGTATGCGACGTCTCATACCCCGCGCTATCGCACTTGTTGGTGTTTTGTTTGTCGTTTCCACGGCTGCAATGGCCCAATCGCCCATTGGCTCCATCGAGAAGCTGTACGGTTTCGTTGAGATCGACGCCTTTGGCGTCGGTGAGTTCGTACATGCGGTAATTCCGGAAGCCGTTTACCAAGCGTCGATTGTGAAAACCGACTACGAGAGCTGGGCATATGTCACGATAGACGGCGAAGAACACACCATTGGGCCAAACTCCACCACACCAATATCAACGTTTGTCTCTGATCGGCGTCAGGGGAAGGGTGAGGGTTTTTTCGCGCGCGTTTTGCGTGAACTCACGCGGAGCCTCGCACCCCCGGAGGATGACGTCATAGTCGCGGGCGGGCGTGCTGCGGAGGTGCAGGGGCCGACGACTGCATGGGTATTCGACATAGACCCGAACGAGATGTTTGCGGAAGCTTTGCACCAGATTGATGCCGGCCGATTTGAATCGGCTGTGGAGTCTCTGAGACTGATTGAGTTTCCCGAGGACGGGGATTACGAGGTTGAGGAGTACTATGTCAACCTGGCCTACGCACTGATGGGGATGGGGGATTTTCATGCGGCAATGGCTGCCAGTTTCGAGTATGCCCTGGCCGATCCTGAACCGGAAAATGCGTGTCTGCTCACCCCACGGCTGCAGCTTATCGGGGGGATCGCCGCGTACTATGCCGAGGAGGACGAAATTGCCGACGCATCGCTTGACGCCTATCTCCAGAGCGGACCACTCTCCACGGCGGCCGTGGAAGCAATTTCAACGAAGTACACTCTGTTACGCGAGCAGAACCGCAATGCGGAGGCAACGAGCCTGCTTCGCGACGCGCGACGCGCACAGCCTGCCGTTGACTGGAACGCGGTAGCCAACCAGTAGAGATGTCCATTCTCAACCGAAGGAACCTTGAGCGGGCGATTATCATTGCCGTCACCATGCTGCTGATCCTTCCGTTTATCGGTGAACCGTTGCGAGTGGAGTACGGGCTCATCGATTTCAGATTTGCTGTCGGTCGGGGCGGGGCCGGCACCAAGGACTACGATCAGGTGGCAATCATCCTGGCGGACGTGGACTCGGAAGCACGGCTGGATCGTCTCTTTGATAGTTCGTGGCGCGAGTTCTATCCGGAACTCATCGAGATACTCGAGAACGCAGGTGCCCGCGCGATCATCTGGGATGTTGCCTTTGCCGCCTCCGAACCGGAGTTTGATCCTGCCCTGGCCCAGCGGATTGCCGCAGGTATTCCGGTGATTGCGGGGGAGGACCCGTCGAGTTACACGACGGATTCCCTGCGCAATTCGTTTGCGGGGATCGGCTGGCTCGCATTTGCCGGGAGTGATTCAGTGCCGCGACGCATCCCGGTGGTGGATGACCCACCGCCGCTCTCGTGGGTTGCCGCGTGCTATCTGCAGGGCGGGCCTTCCACCGCAAGCCGGCCGCCCGAGCAGCCAACCTGGATTGACTACTCACGGAACCTGGGTGAAATCCCTGTTTTCTCCATGGCCGACGTACTCCTGTCCGACGGGGAGCGACTTGCAAATGAGTTGCGGACTCCGCTCTCCGTTTTTCGCGGCAGGGTGGTGTTCATGGGGCAGGCGCTTCCGGCGAGTGATCGCTACCAGCTGCCCGGTACGCGTGGCGTGAGGATTCCCGGTGTGTATTCACAGGTCGCAGCGGCGCTGACTTTTGGTCAGGACCGTCAGATCGTCCGATCCTCACCGTTTGTCGGCTGGCTGATTGCGGCCCTGCTGGCGGCGGTTCTCACGCTGATGTGGACTCTCTCACAGAGGGTGCCCAGGAGAATTGTGACTCTCGTGGTCGTGGTCGCGGGGCTACTTGCGCCCGTGGTTCTGTTTGTCGGATGGCGGGTCTGGATACCGTACAGTGCCGTCCTGGTTGCGCTAATCGTTCCCTTGCTCGGGGTGGGAATTGTCCGGCGGATGTGGCTGATGAGGAGCTATCGTACAAGCCTTGGATTTGACCCGGAACTCATTCAGCAGCATCAGGAATTGATAGAGAGCTACGCGACCGGAGTGGAGCGGGAGGCCGTCGTTGTCTGTTCGGACGTCCGTAACTACACTCAGTTTGTCACCGATCACGATCCGGACAAGGTCCAGCGGGTAATGAGCGACTACATGGCCGCAATGGAAGGGGTGGTTGATTCTTACGGTGGCTACGTGAACAAGTATGTCGGTGACGAGATCGTTGCGGTATTCGGTTTCCCGCGTAGTGAGAAAGACACTGTCAACCGGGCAGTCCGGGCGGCGCTGGCAATGCTGGAGAAACTGGACGGGCTCAAGGAGAAGTGGGTTGCCGAAGGGTTGCCGGCGCTCGAAGCCGTGGGCATTGGAGTGGATGCCGGGCCCTTGAGATTTACCCACATCGGTGGTCGGCACAGAGTGCAGTTTGACATCATCGGTAATCCAATCAACGGGGCGAGCCGCCTTCAAACGCTGACGAAGGAGCACAAGCGGCCCCTCATACTGCCGGCGGAAGTGGTGGAGGCCCAGCAGGAATTGGACGTTGTGATGTACGGGACCCCCAAAGAGGAAGTGGTGGCGAGATCCGTTACCTTTATTGGTGAGGTCATGGTGCGTGGGCAGGGGCGACGACGAGTCTATGGTCTTGCATAGCCATCGGGAACCGAGAGGAATGTACGATGCCCGCTGAATTTGACCTGGATGCCGCCATCAGGAGGATCCCTGACTTCCCGAAGCCGGGTATCATCTTCTATGACATCACGAGCGTGCTGATGAATCCGGAGGCCTACGGGTACTGTGTTCGGGCCATGATCGATCTCTACCGGGATAGAGCGGTTGATTCCATCATGGCGGTTGAGAGTCGGGGATTTGTTTTTGGTGCGCCGCTCGCGCATGAGCTCGGCATTCCGCTTGTTCTGGCTCGCAAGCAGGGCAAGCTTCCCGGACCTACCTACCGGAGGACCTATTCGCTCGAGTACGGTACCGATACCATTGAGGTCCATCGGGCGGACCTCAACAGTGGTGACCGGGTACTGATTGTTGACGATTTGGTGGCAACCGGCGGTACGCTGAAGGCGACCGTAGAACTCGTTGAGGAAGTGGGCGGCACCGTGGAGGCAGTGTTCAGCGTCATTGGCCTGCCGTCTCTCGGTTATGCTGCGAAGCTCGCTCCCATTCGCGTAGAGACACTGGTCGAGTTCATGGGTGAATAAGCAGACAGCCGGCGAGCACGGCGAACTCTGAAGCTTGACATCAAACATGCCAATCAGTATCGTCTGCCGACAGAAGCCGTTCCCGGTTGTGTAATGGTAGCACCGCAGATTCTGGCTCTGCTAGTGGGGGTTCGAGTCCTCCCCGGGAAGCTATCCTGCCCCCTTCGTCTAGCGGCTAGGACGGCAGATTCTCAGTCTGCAGACAGGGGTTCGATTCCCCTAGGGGGTAGAGCGGTTTCAGGCCGCGTGGCCGGCGAAAGCCGGCTTTTTTTGTATCCGGAGGACAGGCTGGTGGATCGTTGCGCGCTCGTGCTTGATGACGGATCCTGGTACGAAGGTTACTCGTTTGGCTCCCCTGCAGCGGCGGCGGATGAGGTGGCCGCGGAGGGCGTGGCACCGAAGGGAATTGGAGAAGTTGTCTTCAACACCTCCATGACCGGATACCACGAGGTTCTGACCGACCCGTCGTACACCGGACAAATCGTCGCCATGACCTACCCGCATATCGGGAATTACGGTTGCGATCCGGCCTGGAACGAGTCGCCGGCGGAGAGCGGTGGCGGGACTGTCACAACCACTGCAGCAGGCATAGTCGTCCGGGAGTTTCATGGCGGCCGCGTTCCAAGGAATCGAGATACGCTTGACACCTTCCTCCGCACTCATGGAACACCCGGAATCGGCGACATAGATACCCGGCGACTGACGCTGAGCCTGCGTGACCGCGGGAGCCGCAACGGGGCAATCGTTCGTTCGGGCAGGAATGGCACCACGAGGCTCAGCGCTGCCGAACTCTCAAAGGTCGCTGAGATTCTCAGCGCCTTTCCGTCAATGACCGGGCGGGATTTGGTCGCGGAAGCAGGTCAGACGAGCGTGACGGTGGTCAATCCATCCGGACGGCCGCATGTTGCACTGCTGGATTGCGGGGTGAAGGCCAACATAGTTCGGGAACTCCTGCGCCGGCAGTGTCGCGTGACAATCATTCCAAACAGCGCGACGGCATCAGAAATTCGAGCGGTTGGGGCCGACGCATTTCTCGTGTCAAACGGGCCGGGTGACCCGTCCGTGTTGCTTCACCAAATTGAGTTGGTCAGTGGAGTGATCGGAACAATGCCGGTTTTCGGTATCTGTCTTGGGCACCAGCTTGTCGCGTTGGGTCTCGGAGCGACCACCTACAAGATGAACTTTGGACATCATGGCGTGAATCATCCCGTTCGTGACGAATCAACCGGCAGGGTCTTTGTGACGAGCCAGAACCATGGGTTTGCTGTGAATGAAACCTCCCTTCCGGATGGATGTGAAGTATGGTTTCGGAATGCGAACGACAATTCAATTGAGGGCCTTTCCAGCAAGCGCCAGGCCTTGATGACCACCCAATTCCATCCGGAGGCAGCCCCGGGTCCCCGGGACGCTCTGTGGGTTCTTGACGAGTTTATGAAGACGATACCGATGAAGGAGGGCCGCTGAGTGCCGCGTCGGGACGATCTCCATAAGATACTTCTCATTGGAAGTGGACCGATCATAATCGGCCAGGCCTGTGAGTTTGACTATTCGGGCAATCAGGCCGTGACGGCGCTCAAGGAAGAGGGATACGAGGTCATTCTCGTGAACCCGAATCCCGCGACGGTGATGACCACCCCCGGGACAGCCGACGCAATCTACATGGATCCGCTGGAGGTTGCGTATCTGGAGGAGATTATCCGAGTCGAGCGTCCGGACGCCCTCCTTCCGACAATGGGCGGCCAGACGGCTCTCAACCTGACGATGGAAATTGCTCGAGAGGGCATTCTGGATCGGTTCGGAGTAGAGGTAATTGGCGCAAAACTCGGCGCCATCACGCGAGCGGAAGACCGTGGCGAGTTCAAGAAGGTGGTTGCAGAAATTGGACTGGAGAGCCCGGTGAGCGAGCTGGCGGGATCGGTCCATGAGGCGCTGGAGTTTGTGGGAGTTCACGGGCTTCCGCTCATCATCCGACCGAGCTACACGCTTGGTGGTCGCGGAGGGAGCATCGCACGGACCACCGGCGAGGTGGAGCTCGACATGCAGCGAGCTCTCAAGGAGAGCCCTGTGCACACCGCCCTTGTGGAAGAGTCCCTCCTGGGTTGGAAGGAATTTGAGCTGGAGGTGATGCGAGATCGGTCCGACAATGCGGTGGTAGTCTGTTCCATTGAAAACGTGGATCCCATGGGAGTACACACGGGAGACTCCATTACGGTCGCGCCCATCCAGACGTTGAGCGATCGTGAGTATCAGCGAATGCGGACAGCGTCCATTGAGATCCTCAGGGCTGTCGGTATTGACTGCGGGGGATCCAACGTGCAGTTCGCAATGGAGCCGGGCGGCGACAGGATGGTCGTGATCGAAATGAACCCCCGGGTAAGCAGGAGCTCCGCCCTCTCGAGCAAGGCCACGGGGTTTCCTATCGCACGGTGCGCGGCGCGGCTGGCGGTGGGATACACGCTGGACGAGATCACCAACGATATCACCGGGAAGACCGTCAGTTGTTTTGAGCCCGCGCTGGACTACGTCGCGGTCAAGGTGCCACGATTCGAACTGGACAAGTTTTCGACCGGTCACGGCGAACTGGGCACTCAGATGAAGAGCGTCGGTGAGAGTCTTGCACTTGGCCGCACTTTTCTCGAAGCGTTGAACAAGGCTCTGCGGGCGGCAGAGACGGGAGTCCCCGGTCTCACAGAGCTTCCCATTCCGGTTGAAGAGCTTGCGGCCATGGTCGACAACCTGCACCCTCAACGGATCTTCGCCGCCTACACACTGTTGAAGGCGAGAGGTGAGGCCGGCTTGTCCGACATTGCTGATCGAACGGGGTACGACATCTGGTTTCTCGAGCAGCTTCTTGATCTGGCCGAGTTGGAGAGCCGGATTGCCACGACTGAACTTACCGCTGATCTGCTGCTCGAGGCCAAGCGCGCAGGTCTTGCTGATGAGCGAATCGCGGCCGTCGCGGGCCTGGCCGAAGGAACGGTGGAGGAACGGCGGGAGAAGTGGCGACTGCTGCCGGCCTATCATATGGTTGATACCTGCGCCGGGGAATTCGGCGCAGAGACTCCATATTTCTACTCGACCTATGGTGAAATAGACGAAGGGAAGGCTTGCGGGTCGGATGCGGTGCTCATCATCGGAAGCGGGCCAAACAGAATTGGGCAGGGACTTGAGTTTGACACCTGCTGCACATTGAGCTCCATGGCCTATCGGCGTCTCGGCGTGACCTCCATCATGATGAACTCCAATCCGGAAACAGTCTCGACCGACTTCAATGTCTCCGACCGACTCTACATCGAGCCGCTCACCGCCGAGGAGGTGAAGGCGGTGTTGCGCAAGGAGCACGTTCGAGACGTTGTGGTCCAACTCGGTGGTCAAACTCCCCTGAACATGGCGGCCGACCTCGAGGCCGCAGGCGCCCGGATTGTCGGGACGTCGGTTGAGAGCATACAGAGTATGGAGGATCGGGGGCTGTTCAGTGACCTTGTGCGACGGCTTGAATTGCGACAGCCGCTGAACCGTATGGCGGAGTCGCCGGACGCCGTGTACGAGGCCGCGGAGGAAATCGGATTTCCTGTCCTGTTGCGTCCTTCCTTCGTTCTGGGCGGAAGAAGCATGCTCATTGCCTACAACTCCTCGGAGTTGCAGGGGTTCCTGGACCGCACTGCACCTGACCGGGAAAACCCCGTTCTGGTCGATCAGTTCCTGGAGGACGCGTTCGAGTATGACCTGGACGCGCTGTGCGACGGCAAGAACATCTATGTGGCCGGGATCATGCAGCACATAGAGGCCGCAGGCATCCACTCTGGTGACTCTGCCTGCGTGTTCCCGGTGTACAAATCTCATCCGAGTCTTCTCGAGGAGATGACCAATTGGACTGCCCGAATTGCTCTGGACATCGGTGTTCGTGGCTTCATCAACATACAGTTTGCGGTGAAAGACTCCACACTCTACGTTCTCGAAGTGAACCCTCGTGCGTCCCGAACTGTGCCGTTTCTGTCCAAAGTGACGGGCGTTGACCTTGTCGACGCGGCAGTGAAACTCTGGCGGGGCCGGTCCTTGACTGATCAGGGTCTCGTCGCATCGGGAGCCTCCGGGATCGGTGTCGGAAGCTGCAAAGTGGGATGGGCGGTGAAGGAAGCCGTCTTCAGCTTCGACCGATTCCAGGACATTGATCCGCTTCTCGGGCCGGAAATGCGTTCCACGGGAGAGGCAATTGGGATTGGCGAGACGTTCGGGGAAGCATTTGCGAAAGCGCAGGCCTCGGTCGGTTGTATCCTGCCCATCGCGGGGAGGGCATTTGTATCGGTGAACGAGTTTGACAAGGAGACGATCCTGCCCACCGTTCGTAAGCTCCAGGATCTCGGCTTTCAGATTGCCGCAACGCGCGGTACGGCCAATTTCCTCTTCCGGAGCGGTGTCTTTCCAGAAGTGATCCTCAAGATCCACGAGGGACACCCGAACGTTATCGACCACATGGACGCGGGCCGCATCCAGCTGGTGATCAACACCCCCAAGGGCCGTTTCACGCAGTCGGATGATGACTACATCCGGATAGGGACGGTGCGTCGGAAGATCCCCTACACGACTACAACTTCAGCCGCCGCTGCTGCAGTTGAGGGGATCCGCTATCTCATGAAACAAGAGGTAACCCCGCGGCGCCTTCCTGATTTTCCGGCGCGGAGCGATGCCCGCACCTGAGGAGCACGGCATTCCGCAAATACGCTCCTATCCGATCTCCAGCATCCGCTCCACCGCACGCAATGCCTTTCTGCGCACCTCTTCGTCGAGATCCACGACGTACTGCGTTTCCTGAAGCGCCGCGAGTGTATCTTCCAGGGTGATCTCGTTCATGTGGGGGCACCGAACTGAACAGAGCCGCAGCATCTCCTTGTCGGGGTTTTCCGCTGCAATGTTGTCACCCATGGCGCACTCGGTGAGCAGCAGGTATTGCGGCGCGTTGGTCTCGGCGACATAACGGATCATCGCCGACGTGCTTCCGGAAAAATCGGACGCGGCAACCACTTCCGGACTACACTCCGGGTGGGTCAGGATTACCACCTCCGGAAACTTCTTGCGCACATTCTCTATGTCCTCGGTTGTGAACTTCTCGTGCACCTCGCACCGGCCGGTCCATCCGATGAGACCGTACTCGAGGTTCTCCTTCTCTGTCACATCCGGCCGCGGTGTGCGCGTCGGAAAGATAATCTTCTTCCCCGACTCCCTGGCGACGTTGGCCGCGAGGTACTCGTCCGGCAGGAAGATGATTCTATCGGCGCCGATTGCCTGTACAACCTTCACCGCATTTCCAGAGGTACAGCAGTAGTCGGACTCGGCCTTCACGTCTGCGTAGGTGTTGACATAGGTCACCACCGGTACGCCGGGGTATTGTTTCCGTAGATTCCGGACATCCTGCGCCGTGATGCTCTCGGCAAGGAAACATCCGGCCTTTGGCGACGGGATCAGGACGGTCTTGTCAGGGCTCAGGATCTTCGCCGTCTCGGCCATGAAACGAACCCCGCAGAAAACGATGACATCCTTGTCGGTCGTGGCCGCAATGCGCGAGAGTTCCAGCGAATCGCCGGTGTAGTCGGGAACCGAATGGAAAAGCGCCGGTTCCATGTAGTTGTGGCCGAGGATAACGGCGTTCCGTTCCTTCTTGAGCTTGATTATTCGGGACGCCAGCTCTGCCTTTATTCGCAGCTCAACGTCGGGAACAACTCTCTCCAGCTTTGTCTTCATCTGTTCGTACATCGCCTCTGCCGAGGCGCTCGTTGCCGGCATTGATCTCTCCGTGCCATCAACGATACTTGGTCGCTGAGGGCAGCGTCAACTGAGGGTGCCACGGCGCTTGATTTCTCGGGGAACCGCACCTATGATTGCCGCCATGGACTTCTCCGCGTTCGGCCATCTGGTTCGCCTCGCACTCCAGGAGGACCTCGCCGAACTGGGTGACGTAACGACCAATGCTGTATTCGACGCCGAGACGGGTGCGCTCACACTGCTGAGCAAGGATAGTGGTGTTCTTGCCGGTAGCGGCATGTTTGATCTGGTCTTTCGCGAGGTTGACGAGAATACTACTGTTGAATGGCTCTGCCGCGAGGGCGACTCGCTGGCGCCGGGAAACAAGGTCGCAACCGTCACCGGGAGGTCGGCGTCGCTCTTGACGGCAGAACGCACCGCGCTGAATTTCCTGTCGTTCCTATCGGGCATCGCCACAATCACCCGTCGTTACGTTGAGGCAGCCCGTGCCGGTGGGCGAGCCGCGGTGCTTGATACCAGGAAGACCCTCCCCGGATACCGTCAACTCTCCAAGTACGCGGTCCGGGTCGGCGGTGGTATCAATCACCGGATGGGCCTCCACGACATGGTGATGCTCAAGGATAACCATATCGATCTGTGTGGGTCGATCACCGAGGCTGTGCGCCGCGTGCGGGAACGGTGGGGAGATCAGTTTCGAATCGAGGTGGAATGCAGGAGCCCGGACGACGTAGACGAGGCAGTCGCGGCAGGCGCCGATGTGGTGATGCTTGACAACATGGACGGTGAGACCATCGCTTCGGTAGTCGAGGCGCCGCACGGCGCGACCAAGCTGGAAGCTTCAGGCAATGTGACTCTGGAGAACATCGGCGCGCTGAGCGCCGCCGGCGTCGATCTCATTTCCGTCGGGAAGATCACCCACTCGGCGCCCGCCTTCGACTTCT
>DAOWMR010000035.1 GCA_030642995.1 Spirochaetales bacterium | reverse complement strand
GTAGAACGGCCAGAAGATCAGCCAGGGTCGTTGCCGGTAGAGACCGGTTGGCTCAAAGAAGAGGGTCGAGAAGAGCCGCGCGCCTACCAGGAGCCCGATGATCGCCCAAAAAAAGAAGTTGAGCACGAGGTCCTTGTCCAGATCCAGCTTTCGTTGCCGGACCTGGACCATGAAGAGCAGGTATGAAACGGCGAAAGCCACGAGATACATCATCCCGTACCACCGGAACGGTAGGCCCGGAATGATTTCTGCGCTGAGCCAACTTGGGAACTGCATATATGCGAGCACGGCTACCTGCCTCAAATCGAGATGTAGTGCAATTATACAGAGGGAACTCCCCCACCGGCTACCGCTCGGTGGGGGCTCCAGATGGATCTAGAAGATGTTGGCGCGCGCTCCGAAGGACAGCTTGAATTCCGTGCCCGCCTGGACGTCTGAGGAAATGAACCAGAGCTGAGCCTCTGTGTAGAAGCTAAAGGTGTTGAACACCGGAAGACTCGGCAATGAAATCCGCGGGAACTCCAGCTGTGCGACCATTCCGGCCAGCACGAGTCCTTCCGGCGTGAACGCTATTGTGTCCTCACTCATCGTGAAGTAAGAGAAGTTCGCGCCCACCGCTATGGCAGCGGAGAGCCACTCCAAGTCAGGACCAAACACATAGCCGAACGGGAAGGAGAAGACATTAGCCAGAAGCTTGGCGCCGATCACGAGCCCGGAAAACCGACCGGGCGGGTTCATGGGAGACATACCGATCTGCGTCTGGAGCCGAACATTGTCGTCAAAGAACGTCAGCCCCGCGCCGACGTCAAACCAGGTTGCACCGAGCGTGTGGATATCCACATAGAGGCCCTCCACGAAGCCCGGCACCGCATATCGCGACTTGTCACCCTGGCGGAGAACAACGGCAACGCTTTCCAGCACGTTTTCGTCCGTGGTGACGCCCACGATGCGAACCGACTCGTCAAACCGGTCGCGCTCGCTCGGCGTGAGCAAGCGCACCTCAGGCGCCTTCTCATCCACTACGACGGAGTGGCGGACCACGACGCTCTCGCCGTTCGCAAATCGGGTCCGCACGAGCAGATTAACCTGACCGTCGGGCATCTCGGTGGTCTCAATCCGGTACCGCCACTCTTCGTCACCGCTTGCCGCTTCATACGTTCGGCCGTTATCCATGCTGACTTCAACGCGATCTATCTTGTGCGCGGCGAGCAGTTCCTTCCGGAGGCCGTCAGTCTCCTTGTCATCACCCTCCGGAAGCTCCAGGGCATAGCCGGTTCGGCCGGTGAGATAGGGTCGATCTCGAACAAACGCGGCCGATGCGGGCTCGTCGACGACCACCCACCGGCCCAGCGTTGAATAGTCAATCACGGTGATTTCGCTCGTCACCTGATTACCCGATTCGTCCGGCTCGGCACGAAGCTGTAACTGCCGCGATCCTTCCTGGATCGACCCCGGCTCAATCAGAATGCTGCCGTTCCCGGCGTCGTCAACCTGAATCACACTGAGCGGATTACCGTCCACAAGCAGTGTCAGCGAAACCGACGGCACTGCCGACCGGATGTTCACCCGGAACTGATGGGACACGATCGAACCGTCGACCGGACTCGTTATCTGCGGAGCGGCGGCCGCCTGGGCAGGCTCAACCTTGAGATTGAGCGAGATGCGCCGGGTGTTGCCGGCAAAGTCCTCCGCCTCAACACTGAGGTTGTACCAGCCGATCGGCAGGGATGAAGCATCCACGCTGTAGGCGAACGGCCCGGATTCTTCAAAGGTCGCCAGGACCACCGACTCGTTCTCGGCATCGCTCAGATGCTGGGCAACCAGACGAACCTGCGCCAGCGCGTCATCCTCGCTCCGACCATCAATCAGGAACAAACCGCTGACGGTGCTGCCGTCGCGCGGCTGAGTCAATTCCAGAATGGGCGGCGTGTTGTCCACATTGATGGTGGTTGTGAGCAACCCTTCAGTCTCGGCCCCGTCGGTCGCTCGCACCAGGACCGAGTGCGTCCCGTCATCGAGCTGCGTGGTGTCAAGTCGATATGTCCACGATTCGGCGCCTTCGGCGAGTTGGAAACTGGAACCGTTGTCGGTGCTCAGATGCACGCTCTCAATTCCGTTCGGATCCCCCGACCTTCCCGACAGCACAATCTCATCGCGCAGATAGTCGTCGATGGTCGGGTTGTCCAGTTCGCTCACCGGCTCTGTTCGGGATATGACAACGTTCCTCACGATGGCCTCGGTCTCGGTTCCGCCACTGTCGGCGCCGATGATGGAGAGCACATGCTCACCATCTTCAAGGTTCGTCATGGGGATCGTGATATCAAAAACACCAGTCGTGGCAACTTCCTTGGCATCACCGTCATCAACGCTGTAGCGAATAAGCTCGGGCTCATCGTCATCAAGCAGGACACCGGAAAGCCGGAACTCCTGCCGAACCACCCCGCCCTCTTCCGGCACCTGCACCTGCAAGATTGGACGGTCCGCACTGTCATCAACAGAAAGAGAGACGGCCTGCGTGTGCACATTGCCGGCACGGTCGACCATCTCGAACTCTACGGTGCTCGCATCGGCGGTTGCCGCGACAGTGAAGACAACCGTTGGCGTCACGTCCAGTTCAGTGCGCTCGCCGCCAACCGTGACCGCGAGCGACTCGGTTGTGGACTCCGTGAGCCGGCCAATAATCGAAATTGTTCCGTTCACCGATTCGCCGCCGGCCGGGGTCAACACGGTGAGCCCTGGCTCGGCACGGTCGACGAACACGGGGACAATCACCGTGCCGGTGCTGCCGCCCTCATCCGCCGCCTCAATCTCCACCGAGTACGGTCCATCCTCGGCCGGCATCGACATAGATAGAACATAGCTGCCGTCATCGGCTGGTTCGCCCGTCTGCCAGTTCCCTTCAAACGACCGGTCGTCCAGGATGAGCCTGTTTCGCACCGACGCAACCCCGGCGGGGTCGGTGGCGCCGACGGCAAGCTCCGTTGCTCCGGCAATCCACGCTCCCACTGCGGCATTCGGAACGGTCAGATCCGGCGCGTCCAGTTCGGTGGCGAGCGAGAAGCGTGTGGAGTTTCGTTCGCTTCCGCCGACCGTCGCGCTGACGGTGATGCCGCCGGCATACCCGTCTTCACGAGCCGTGATTACGACATACTGTCCGCTCGTGGTCAGGTCGAAATGTGGGGACGGAGGATCCATGGTTGCGGAGGATGGATTGCCGCCCACGGCGACGAGCTGGATCTTCTCCCCACGCCGGAGGAATATGGGGGCATCCAGGACGTTTTGGATCTCGGCAGCTACAGCGCCATCCTCCGTCCCTGTTTCCGGTCCCAGATAGAGGCCAGGGCGCAGAACATCGACGGTCTTCGGTTCAGCTGCCCCCTCTTCGACGGCGGGGAGCTGTACGAAAAAACCGATCGTACGGGCAATTCGCCCGGTCACCGTGGTATACCAGACATCGATGGGAACTGCTACACCAATCTCGCCGCGAGGCAGAGCGATGCTGAACGTTCCTCCGTCCCCAACGCCGGCACGACTTACGGTCGAACCAACTCGATACTCAACACGGTCCGGCACAAAGCCGCCGGTGACTGTACCGACGAGCGTGGCTCGTTGTCCGGCGCTCAACGTGAAGCCCGGTTTGTAGGGCGAAGACTCCTCGCCTATCAACACCGACGAGAACCCAAGACCAGGCAGAGGCTCGCCAACGGTGAACCGACGCCTGATTTCAGGCCCCGCTCGCCCGAAGATGTCCTCGGCGAAAATGCGAATCTCGTGATTACCCGACGCGAGTCCACCAATTGGGACCATGAACGACCCGTCGGAGGTAACGCGAACCGGTTCAGCTCCATCTACGGAGTAGAGCACGGCTGCCGCGCCGTCATCGTCTGCGACATGGCCGACGATGGCCGGACTGTCGGTGAGTTCACCCTCGGCGGGAGAGACAAGAGAGACAATCGGTTCGTCGGACTCCAGATCCAGTTTGTAGCGGAGCTTCACTTCCTGCGAGTTCCCCGCGACATCTTCAACTGTGAAGTCGGCGGACAGTGATCCGCCTGCGTCCGGCCCGAGGTCCACATCGAGGGACCAGTAGGGATTTCCCGGAATGACCTCAATCTCGCCTTCCTCGCCGTTGCTCAACTTGTAGGTGAGCGACTGAAGACCAACCGCATCGTACACCCGTCCGACGAAGCTCAGCTGTGCGTCAACCAAGTCGTCCTGAAGCGGCGTGATGATCTCGAGCTCGGGAGGGCTCGTGTCCACGAAGAAAAGGAATGGCGTGAACCCGATTGAACCGGTATTGTCCACGCTCCGAAGCCACCAGACAGTGGGCCCTTCTTCCAGATCCTTTGGATCGATCTGGAACTCAAACGACGGTGCTTCTTCCTTGCCGCCGCGCAGTCTCAATACCGTTTCCGAGTCACCGGCTATCAGCGAGAGCTCCGCGACACCGTTTGCATCTTCAACGCTTCCCTGGATGGTGGTCTTCCTGCCGACAAGAACGCCACTCTCATGGCTCTCCGTTACTGCAACAGGTTTGGTCGTGTCCAACTCAACCGGAATGCTGACCTCGGGGCCCTCCGTCCCGTTGATATCCACGGCTTTGACGGAAATCGTGTGCGGTCCGTCGTCCAACGCCTCCATGGAGATGAAGAGCGACCAGAAGTCGGTTCCCTCTGCAGTGATGGACCGCCGGTCGTCCACTCGGACTTCCACGCGTCCGACGGCATCGTCGTCGCGGGCCGTACCGATGATATAAAGCCGCTCACCCACTGCCTGGGCTGCAACCGGATACGAAATAGAAACGAGCGGCTGATCGCTCTCAGGATCAACAAATATGTTGAATGGTCCACCGAGCGCTTCGTTGCCCGCGCGGTCGCGGACCCGGACGAGGATGTTGTACTTGCCCGGCTCCAGCTCGCTCACATCAATCGTGTGTTCCCAGTTCCCCGTGCCCTCAACTTGCTCAAAGGCATCTTCCTCGGTCTTTCCGGCCGCGAAGGCTGCGGTGGAAAGGAGGATCGTAAGAGCCGCCGCAATGAGAAGCGTCGATGCTTGCGGCTGACCGAGCCCGCGACGATTTGCTACTGTTCCAGTTCGTTCCATCGCTTTTTCCTTGTATTCGCCCCACATCATACGCGCGCCTAGTTCGTTAGTGGCGCGAGCAATCGTTGGTATTCTAAACCTGAATCGGTATATCCAATCACCGGCTGATCATCCGTCGTTCTCACCCCAACGCCGAATCTGTTCGAATCGCTATTGGCAATCGGTTCCGGAAGCGTCTGGACTTCCCAGTTTCCGTTGTACCGATCGCTGTCGTCAACGCCATCGGCCGCCGAGCCGGCGGTGAGCCAGGCTACGCGTGCGGAGTTGCCGATGCCCTTGTACGAGAGGAATGGAACATCATTGCTATCCAGCGCCAATGAGAGCTTGTCACCGACAATCAGATAGCTGTCGACCAGGACGTTGGTGGAGGTCCCGGCGTTGTAGCTGGCCAGTTGCACGTAATGCACGTCACCGGCAAAGGAGTCATAGTAGGCGATGTGCACAACACCGGTGCTGTCGATGTCCATGTCCATGAACTCGAACCCGGAAACCGGCGCAAGGGTGAGAGGCCCTGACCAAGTCCCTGAGTTGGTCGGAGTTTCGTTGTACACATAGTCAAGAGTCCCCGAGCCGGTTCCACCGTCTTCAAAATAGACAAGCGCCACGGTGCTCCCGTCAGATGTGGCCGCCACTGCCGTATGCTCACCAAAGGTGACAGTCGGTGTGAAAACCGCCTCAACGGCACCGTCGGCCGGGTCGGGGCTCTTCCCGGCCTGGTTGCTGCTCTGAAATCGATTGTCGCCGTTGTAGTCGGGGTAGGCCCCACCCGGATCGTACTGCGGTAGGTCCGTATAGAGGGCCGAACCCGCGTTGTTGACTCTGCCACCCGTCGCTCCGGGGAGTCCGGCATTGGTTCCAACCCGGAAGGTCCGGAAGATGATCTCATTCTCCAGGCGATCGTACACACTGTAGAAGACCCGGGTGGTGTCGGTTGTACCGGTAACCCTCATGTCGGGAAACTGATACCGATCCAGCACGGCCGTGGTTTGGGGTGCCACGGTGTCCACCAGGTTGTCCAGCCAGATAGTGTTGTCCATGAAGTCGTAATTACCCCAGCCGTGAGCGGGAACATCGTAGTAGAACGATGTCACGATTCCGCCGTAGTTCCCGGAGTTGTAGGGCCCGAAGTTGCCGTTGACGACGTTGATGTCGTAGAGGGTGGCATGGTTGCCGTCACTGTTGAAGTCAATTGCGGTATAGGTGAACAAATCCCAGTTGGTAATGATCGGCTTGTCGGTGACCCCGTTGAGGTACCGTGATTGGCCGTAGCCCTGGGAATTGTTCACGTACGCGAATGCCGGCGTATCACCATCAAGGGTCATTGATGGATACACGGCATTGTCCGCAAGAGTAATCGTCTGCCACAGCTGAGTGAGATCCCAGAGCGCAACGTACAGGTCGTCGTTGAGCAACACATGGGCCTGACTGGATATCTGGTTGTATGAAAGGGTAGCACTGTCGTTGATGTTGTTCGTACTCGGTATGCCGTTTGTGAAGATGGTTAGGTACCCGCTACCGGTTGCCGAGATCGTCACCGGTACGCTCTTGTGGTCCCCTGCCGGCACGCCGAATACGAGGTCTTCGCCGACTTTCGTACCTACTCCGTTAAGCGCATCCGGGTCGATGCTCATTCTGACGTCGGCGGTGCCCACACCGTTATCGGTCGGGTTGAGGTTGTACCCGTAGACGGTGACCGCTTCGCCGTCCTTGACCGGATAGGCGCCTTCGGCGGAACGCGCGAGTGTGTCGCCAAGGGCTCCGGCCAGATACGTGTCGATGGAGGTGATGTACGGGACAACGTCCACCGTATCGCTATCCGAATCACTCAGAGGAGCGAAGTCATTGACGGTGAAGTTTACTGAGACATCTTCTGCAGCAACTGTGCCAATGTCACTCGTGTCCCACTCGTACTCCCAGTCGACCGTGTGCCCGGTGGACTCGTCGAGCGTCTGACTCGTGATGGAGAACGCACCCGATGGTGTGAGACCACTGCCGGTCCAGGAAGCAACCTCATGCGCGTTGCCGGGGCCACTTCCTGCGTTGTACCCGCTGATCTGGATCTCAATACTGTCCATCCGTTGGTCGTCGTGCGCGGTTCCGCTCAGAATGAAGGTGCCGGAAAGATCCGGCTCGGCATCCATTGGCGCATTCGTATCGTCGTCGAAATGCCCCTCGGGTGCCACGCCGTAGCCCTTGATGCTGGACTGAGAGAGCGAATCAAATGTGATCGTCGGCGGGGTGTCGTCTATGTTGTCTATCTCCACGTTAATGGAAGCCGAAACGGAAATCCCCACGCTGTCAGTCAGGGTCGCAATGAAGGTGTACGCCCCGTCCGGAGCGTAGCCGCTGGTGTTGATCATATCGAACACGCCGGTGGCAGTTTCAGGAATGGGCGAGCCTGGACTCCCGGATTCCACGAGCGTGTAGGTGATTGCACCATTGCCCCCGCTCGCGTTCACTCCCACGTAGAGGAGATCGTTCACAGCTGTGAAGCCCGTGGTGGGCAAGCTGCTTTCCAAGATCGGTGCGGTCCGCTCGCCCGGATCGCTGGTGTCCAGCCCATCTGCGTTCAAGTCGGTGCCGAGGACAACGGAATCGAGCACCGGCCGGTTGTTCTTGATGAAACCGGATTCTACGTAGTGGTTTCCATTGCCTGCGCTGTCGTTGATGACATAGTGGATCTCCACGGCGCCATCGGATATGGCGGTGGAATCAAACTCGGCCCACCAGGTGTATTCGCCGCTTCCGAACGTGAGGGATTCGTTGTAGCCGTCTCCGTCACCGAGTGGTCCGCCGTCATTTCCGAGTTCATCGGTGTCATCAATGGAGATGAGATAATCAGGATCGGAAAGCCCGCTTGGTGTGTACAACACTGACCCATCCCCATCGCCGAAGTCGTTGCTGCCCGCGGCTACGAATGAGGTAGTAGTGAAGTTGAATATACGGTCGGGCGTTCTGCGGACGAAGTAGACATCTACGCCGCCGATTCCACTGATCGTTCCAGTGTCCGTCGCCGTGCCCCGCAGGAGCGCAACGGCGCCGTCGATCTCCTGGGGATCCGCGTTTACGCTGTCCCATGCGCCGGTCGGAAAGACGTTGTCCACGTTGAGGGTGATATAGGTGAGCGCCTGGTAGCTTGCGTTGTCGATGACGAGCAGTCTGAGATAGAGAGGCTCGGACGTCAGCGCGCCCTGGCCTGGTATGTTGCCCGTGTCGATGACCTTGGCCATGGACAGGTCGTTGACGGCGTTCTCAGTGATGCTGCCGTCGTTGGAAACGCCACGTTCAAACAGGTCTTCGTAGCTGATGCCGCCGTCGTAGGAGAGACGGACTCGGTCAATGCTCTCATCATCCAAAATGTTACCGGTCAAGGTGAACGAACCGCTGACGTAGCTGCCGGATATGTGGCTCAGACTCTCAACGCGTGGAATGGTGTCGTCGAATCGAACGGCAATCTCAAGCGGATTGCCGACAAGCGAGTTGATGTCGACGGCACGGGCCTGGATCGCCACGCGCCCGTCGTGACCGGCCTCAACCTGGTAGAGCTCGCCGTCCAGATTGAGATCCTGGGTCCAGAGAATGGTGCCCGAAAGCGTTTCCCAGTCGGCCTCCACCTCAAACAACCCGTCGGTGCCGGGTATCCCGTCAATGTTGAACGAGTCCAGGTAGTCACCGTCACCGTTCAGGTCCAGGCGCATCTCAACGCGATCAATGCCGTCGTCGTCGTATGCGGTCCCGGTTACCAGGATCGATCCTCCGATATTCTGCCCATTGTTGGGGGAGACGAAGGTTACCGACGGCTTGTCGAGGTCGTTGTCAATGGAGATCGGGATGCTGTTCATTGCAATGGCCGCAATTTCGGCGGCCGTGATGAAGGTACCTTCCACCGGGGTACCGCCTGCAATCCGGAGAACATCTTCAATCGTTATGGAGGCCCCGGAATTCTCGAACAGGACATCGTCGTAGTGCAGAACGGTTGTTGACTGATTGCCCGCACGGTCGGTGGCCTGTGCCTCAAGTTTGATATCTCCCGCCGGATCGGCATAGAGGCGGCTGTCAAACTCAAACACCCAGGCATTTGTTCCATCGGCCAGATCAAAGCTGGAGAGTGGATCTCCGACATTATCGAGGATCCGAATGAGGACCTCGTCAATGCCGAATGTATCGGCGGACTCGCCGCGAACGGTAATGGTTCCATTGTACAGATTGGTCGCATACCCTTGAGGATTCTTCACCATCACCAGCGGCGCCGTATTGTCAAAGTAGTAGAGAATTTTCTTTTGGATGTCTTTGCCCGACAGGTCGGTAATGGTCAGGAGGATCTCTGTCTCTCCGTCAGGATAGGCAGAGGTGTCAACGACGTACTCCCAGGTACGCGCGGTCGAGTCAAAGGTTGCGCTGAGCAGGGTGACACCGGCGTCAAAGCTCAGCGTGATGCCGCTGATCTCAAAATCGTCGGTGTAGACGCCGCTCAACTTCACCGTACCGCTCAGGTACTCGCCGGCCGCATGGCTGGTGAGCGCCACATCCGGAACGTCCAGGTCAACCTTGTCACCAAGGCCCACCTGAAGCGGGTTCTTGCAGCCCATGACTACCGCCAGGGCAAGGGCAATCACGCCGACTATCAACGAGCTCTTCTGAAAAGCGTTCATCATGTTTCTCCCGACACGCACCACGGCGTAGGCGTGTGCTTATCTCTAGATCGGGACTCCAGTCCCTCCACTTCAAGCTTTATCGCACTTCTCTTCTCTGACCAGTACAAAAGCAAGAATCGTGCCAGTTCCATATTGGCCATTGCATCCATTATATCCATTCCACAGGCCAATTACAGGCGCGAATCGAAGTTTCTGGAAAAAAGGGGCGCTCATCTTGAGACGCGGTTGACAATGCGATGCATCTCGCAATGCAATATGCATAGTTCGCGCACTTTGCATGGAGCGGATGCTCGCGTGCGACGGTGCTCATCGAGTGCTCCGGCTGAGTCGATAAGTACACTGTGGCCGTAGCCAGCTTGCGTTCTACCTGTCGACTCAACAATGGCGTCCGTATGCCCATGTTCGGACTCGGATGCCGGCGGGCCGAAAGCAATGACGACACGACGCGGTCGGTTGAGGCTGCGCTCGCCGCCGGGTGCCGGCTGATAGACACGGCAAGCGTGTATGAGAACGAGGCGGCGATTGGGCGTGCACTGAAGGCCTCCTCCGTCCCCCGCCACGACTTCTTCGTCACAACCAAGGTCTGGAACTCGGACCAGGGCTACGATCGAACGATCACAGCATTCGAAAGCTCATTGAACGCACTCAGTCTGGAGTATGTCGATCTCTATCTCCTGCACTGGCCGATGATACGACTCCGAACCGAGAGCTGGCGTGCCCTCGTCCACCTGGCGGGGATCGGCCGTTGCCGTGCGATCGGCGTGTGCAATTTCACGATCCGGCACCTCGAAGAGATCATCAAGGATACCGATGTCGTCCCTGCCGTGAATCAGGTGGAGTTCAACCCATACCTGAATCAGGCAGGTCTCCTCCGGTGGTGCTCCAGTCATGAGATACAACTGGTCACCAACAATCCAATTCCTCGGGGCAGCCGCCTTCGTGATCCGCGGCTACTCGAGATCGCCGGTCACTATGGAAAGAGCCCTTCCCAGATCCTCCTCCGCTGGAATATTCAGAAAGGGGTGACGGTTCTCACCCGGGCGACCAATCCGGAACAGATCACCGAACACGCCGATGTCTTCGACTTTGAGATTTCTCTGAAGGACATGGACTCCCTGAGCAACTTTCACGAAAACCTCCGCGTGGGGTGGGATCCCACCAAGGCTCCGTAGCGGCTAATTCCAACGGCATTTTCGCCCGAAACTCAAGAAGAAGGGCACTATGAAACCAGAATCCGGAACCGAGCGCTGCTCTGCATGCAATTGTGAACTCCGCGAGAAGGGTCAAATGGGGTATGGACGACTGGTCTTTCCCGAGCATGACAAGGAGATTGTGCTGCAGCATTGTCCGACTTGCGGGGCACTGCTGATACACGTCGAGACAATACCCGCCCACGTGCGATAGAATTCAAGCAGATGAGCACGCAGCCCGACTATGTCAGCTTTGAGCCGAATGCTCGGGAAGAACTCCTTTCGCAAATCGGCACGTTCTCACCCCTGGAGCGAACCCTGTTCCAGCGACTCTGTGAGTCGTGGACGCCGGTCATTGATCGCCATCGATTCATATCGCGGGTCGGCGGGACGGAGCAGGAAGTCAGCGCCCTGGATCGACTCATGTCCAAGCTCAAAGGCGCCCAGCTTGGTCTGGCCACGACCAGTGTAGTCAACGAGAAGCGAGTGCCTGTTGGAATCGTGCTGACAGGCAAAGGGGACCTCTCGTTCCACATGAATCTCCTGGAGGAGGAGACCAATAAGCTGCTGGACAGCGGTTACCGTGTATTGCCGTCGGTGCCTCGGCTGGAGCAACGAAAGGCCGTTCCGTCGGACTATCACGTCACAGATGCCGATTCAATTGCCCTTGTCGATGCTTACCTGGCGGAATCACCGGAAGATGCCATCTTGAGGGTCCGCCTGCTCGGAGAATATCGAATACTCATATCGAGCCGGTCCGTCCGCACACTCATTGCGGCGGTAATTGCCTGGTTGCAGACGAATCTGGAAGAGCGTGGATTCCTTGAGGAGATTGCCCGCGTCAAGGATACGAGCATCATGGAGCTCAAACAACGCCTTTCGGAAAAGAGCCCTGCCTTCTGGCTGGATCTGACTCGGAGCGTCGTCCAGGAACGTTCGACAATTGCCTTCAGAAAAAACATTCAGCAAAACGACGAATTCTTCCAGGCTGCTTTTCTGATCATGAACTTCACCGATGCACAGATGGGGGCGGCAAAGGCTCGGAAGGAAAATGACACCCAGCTTGAAAAGGAACTCAACGCGCTCGTGGATGCGGTGGAAAAGGTCCCCGGTGGGCGAATGGCGCCCGATGACTTTACACTCCTTGTCGAGC
>DAOWMR010000196.1 GCA_030642995.1 Spirochaetales bacterium | reverse complement strand
CTTTCCACCCTTGATGAGCTCGTGGACGATTCCGATCGCCAGAATGTCACTCATCGTGACAACTCCGGTGACATTGGGATGCTTGTCCAGCAGTTCGCGGCCCGCATGCTGTCCGCCTTCCAGCGAGCACTGTTCGTGGATCTTGACGATGCTCGTATCGTCCCAGTTGATCCTTCGAGCCTCAAGTGCTTCCCGGTACCCTGCCACGCGTTCCCGTCCCGTGCCGGAGTACGCTTCCTGGTCGGGCAGTCGATCATCAGCCATGATGACCACAGCAATCTGCCGATGTCCATACTCGAGCAGGTGGTCCATGGCAAGCCGAGCCGCTTCACGGTCATTGATGCTCACGCAAGGAATACCGTCGTAGGACTCGCCGTCAATTGTGACGAAGGGAATGTGACGATTCTTGATGACCTGGACGATGTCGGTATCGGGTTGGAGACCGATCGTGATGAAACCGTCAACCGCGGCGCTCTTGACGCTATTGAGCAGACTCCCACGGGTTGGCGGGAGCATGGTGAGTGACAGCCCCTCGCGGTTGCAGACTTCACCGACGCCGCTGATCAATCGCACCATGTAGGGGTTCTGCAGCGCAAGCGGTATTGGTTGGGGCAGAAGCAGGCCGATGGTGCCGTGATGGCGGCTGGAGAGCGCGCGCGCAACGGGATCCGGGACGTACCCTAGCTCCTGGGCGGCGGCGAGGACTTTCTCGCGCGCCTCTTTTGAAATCTGGCCCGGGTCATTGAACGCAAATGAGACCGTGGTCTTGGAGTACCCCGTTGCTTTGGCAATATCTTTTATGGTGACGCGCATAGGTGTTGCGATTCTCTCCGCTACTCGTTGCGGTTCAAGTGAATCAGCTGCCTCCTCGGATCATTGGAACGGCCTCGCCGGAAAGGGCGTCCGTCTGCGACAACGGCGTATCCGCAGGGAGAGCAATGTCGAGTACTCCCTAAGGTTTTGCATTTTCACAGTTCATCGATATGGCAAACGTGACATCTCCGTGTGGCGTCTGAATTAGTTTACTAAACCGGTTTTGCCACTGAACGGCATTCTCGCGCGGTATTCGATTGCTGTCAAGGAGAACTTCCCCGAGTTCCGTCATCTGTTTCGAGTTGGGCCATGGACGGTGTAGACTCATCACTTGGAGGGATAGATCATGTCGAACGAATGGAGTTGCCCGAAATGCGGGAACAAGACCTACGAAACCGGCCAGTTCGCGGCAACCGGCGGAGGACTCACGAAAATTCTGGACATCCAGAACAAGAAATTTTCTACCGTGATCTGCATGCGGTGCAAGTACACTGAACTCTATAAGGCCTCAACGAGCGCTCTCGGGAATCTGTTCGACTTTTTCACCAATTAAGCGGGTAGGCACCCACCGCTTCCGCCGACGGCTGATCCTCAGTCCGTGCATCCGTCGCGAAGTATGCCCCGAGACACGCCGTACCGCTCGGCCTCCTCGATGTTTCCGATTGGTTCAATATGGACGAGGACATCGTAAACATTCGGGACACAACCACGGATGGCCTCTTCGGTACCTTTTGCGATCTCATGCGCCTCACGCACCGTCAAGTTAGCATCCACTTCAATGTCCAGATCGACGATTCGGAGGGCGCCGATTGTGCGTATCCGGGTTCTATGTGGGTTCCGTGCGCCGGGAACTGATTCAACCGCGTCGAAAACCTGCTGGTAGACGCTCGTATCCTTATATCCTTCCATGAGTTCCGAGTTCGTCTCGAGGAAGATCTTGAAGGCAACGTACATGATCCAGAAGCTGATGGCGATTGCCGTGATGCCGTCCAGTATCGGTAGATCCAGAAGATGGGTGAACGCAAGGCCGACGAGAACGCCGAGTGAGACTGCGATGTCACTGCGCATATTCTTGGCATCCGCAATGAGCATCGCACTACTGGTCCGCCGTCCAATAGAGAATTTGTGGATAAACAGCCCCGTCTTGCCCACCACCGACACGACAGTCACGTAGATCGCGAAAACCCCCGGCAACTCCCGGGCTTGTCCCTGAATGAGGCTTGATATCGTCGAAATGGCCAACTGTGCTCCCGCAAAGAAGATGATGAACGAGAATGTCTTGGTGGCAATGGTTTCGGCCCTTGTGTGGCCGTACGGATGGTTGAGGTCGGGCGGTTTCGCGATGATTCTCGCTGCCAGAAGGGAGATGGCGGAGGTGAGGATGTCCAGTGTCGAGTCAACCCCGTCACTGACGACCGCAATACTGTTGGCGTAGAATCCCACGAGCAGTTTCAGTACCGCGAGAATGGCGTTGCCGACGATGCCGACCCACGATGCAACGACTATCGCCTGTGTGCGCTCGGCGCCGGAAAGACCGATCTCCGGACCATCAGTTGGACTCACGGAGGTTAGGCTACAATCAGGCTACCTGCCGGTCAAGAGGGCAACAAGGAAGGCGCAGTAGCCTTCATTGTCCAAAGGGGATAGTCACCCGGGCGGCAGAATGCGTGCCGCCGCCACTGCGGCGGCGGTCCGTCCGGCGATCTGCATTCCTCCGGGTCGGCGCTCAACGTCGTGGCCTGTTGAGAGGAGCGGTTTGTCGAAGTTGTCGATGGGAACGAACTGCGCTTCGTTCCCAAGATTGAATACCACTGCGACTCGCTCTGCATCGCTTGACAGTGAGTACGCATAGAGCCCGGAGGCCGCATTCAGGTGCACGCGTTTCCGCATGCCCCGGATCAGGTCCATGTGCCTTCGCCGAAACGAAATAGCGCGCCGAAAGAACTCAAGCAACGTCCGATCCCACGCATTCGGGTCCCAGGGCATGTCTTGACGAGCGAGTGCGTCCCCGCCGTGTTCTCGATCAGCTGTGGACAGCTCCTGCGTCATACCGATTTCCGTACCATAGTAGATGACCGGAGTCTGCGTCAGCGTCATGAAACACAGTGTTGCCATTTTCAGGGCCGCTGTATCCTGGCCGGCAACAAACAGGAATCGGTCCATGTCGTGGTTGTCAAGAAAACTTACGCGTGCCGGTCCGTCCTCCATGTACCTGTCGTACTGCGAGAGAAATCCATCGAACATTGCGAGATCCCAGTCGCCGGTAGCAAAGGTCAGGCGGAGAGCCCGGGCAAGAGGGAAATCCAGCACGCTTGAGATCCGGCCCCGGTAGCGCAGCAGTGCGTCCCCGGTGTCCGTGGCTTCACCGACAGTCACGACATCGGGCTTAAGCGACTCAAGTGATGCCTGAAACTCCACCCAGAAGTCCATGCCGTGACCTATCACGTGATCAAGCCGGAATCCGTCTATGCCGCATTGAATCCAGAAGCGCGCACTTTCCGCGATGTGTTGCCGGACGCCGGGATCATTCGTATTGAGCGACACGAGTCGAGGCACTGTTTCAAGGAAGGTGCGATACTTGTCCGGCCATTCGTAGAACACGAACCAATTGCGAGTGTCTGATTTCGGGTCGGTTCGTGCGGAGACGAAGGCGGGATGGTCCACGGACAAGTGGCTCGGAACGAAATCAAGGATCACTCGGATGCCGCGATCGTGCGCTGTAGAGGTTAGTTGCCTGAGGTTCTCACGATCCCCGACCAGAGAGTCAAGGGAGAAGAGATCGGTGACGTCGTACCGGTGATACGACGGCGCTGGTCCAATTGGCGATAACCAGAGACAGTTGACGCCAAGGTCCTCCAGGTATGGCAACGCATCAATGATCCCGAGGAGGTCCCCGCCATGCTTTGCCTGGAGATCCTCCGTGTGGAGGAAGGGACCGCCGCGGCGACGAAACCGATCAACGAAAACCTGATAGATCACCGCGTCGCGCAGCCACGCAGGTTCCGGAAGTCGATCAGAGACCCTGTACGCAAACGTGGTAACACTGTGCTCCGGAGGATAGCGGTACCAGAATCCCTGTCCGTCCTGTGCCACGATTTCACCGCCGTCGGCGCTCCGTCCGATGAGCCGATACCGTACGATTATCCCCTCGCTCTGCGAAGGAATGGTGCCGACCCATCGGCCTGCGTACTCGCTGAACGGCACCCACGAGACACCTTCCTCATTCATGTCGAGCCGGGCCGACGAATCATCGGGGAGGGATCCATCGATGGTGTAGCGAATTTCAGCCTCAGTCAGGCCGAGGGCGGAACCCGCCAACGCCTCCACGCGCACGTCCTCGCCCGGCGCCGGCGCGAGTGGCACTATCGTGTTCTCGTGCCGAAACTGACTCTGCACTGTCGCGAACCGTCGCACGACTTCGCCGACCGGGATGTCCCCAGGGGCGGTCGCGGCTTCCAGATTGCGAGCTATTTCATCATAGTCGTTCATGGGCTACTCCAGGACGGCCTTGCCGTCACGGCTACGTCGTCAGGTCGCAATGCAAGAGCACGCTCCGTCTGGCGCCGAGGGTGAGATCAACTACACCATCGGTGAACGAGCAGCTCTCCACGGGTGAGAGGGGCTCGCAGGAAACCGCACCGAGCGCGGAGAGATCAAACTGAAGATGCCGGTCCTCGGCACGACGGTTGAGAGCCAGCACAATCGCTTCCGCGGTATCGAATCGTGCGTACACCAGGTAGTCGTCGCCCGCGTCAAGCATCCGATAGCTACCACTCTGCAGCACCGGCGATTCGCGCTTCATCCTGATCATCTTCCTGTAGAGGTCGACGAAGCGCTCGTCCCACTCATCCTCATTCCACTGCATCGGAAAGCGCTTGCCGTGGTCCGCATCCAGCGTGCCGGCGAGCCCAACTTCATCACCGTAATAGATGCTGAAGGTCCCGGGCAGGAGAAAGAGGAGCATGATCACGCCCTCATATATCTCCCAGTCGAAGACAGCGGCGTTGTTGTGAACTCGGGTGACGTCGTGACTGTCCAGGAGATTGAACTGAGCGTGGACCACTCCATTCGGCACCCGCAGAAAGTGTTGGTCCAGGAGTTGCCGGAGCTCATCTCCGCTGATCCGGCGCCCGGCGACCGCCTCCTGTACGGGGGTTGTGGCAAACCGGTCCTGCTCACCCAACCACATGCGGGCCGGCCGTTGGGACCCGAAATAGTTCATCGCCGAATCCCACTGATCGCCCTGGAGATAGGGCAGAGAGTCGTGCCAATGCTCACCGACGATGTAGGCGTCCGGGTTGATCGACCTGATGGTTGCACGAATCTGACGCCAGAGATCCTCGCAGAGCTGCCGGTTGCCGTGCCGGCCGGTCTCACTGGCCACGTCGAATCGCCAGCCGTCGATCTGATACGGGGGTCGGAGGTAGCGTTGGACCACCGAATCGCTGTTCCGGTAGGTGATGTCGCGCAGTGCATCCACCGAATAGTCGAGCTTGAGAAGATCCGGCACGTTTGCCCAGAGCACCTGCCGGCCGTTCTCGTCGCGGCACACAAGATCCGCACGACTGCCGTCGTCCAGGATGACTCCTTTGGCCCACTCGTGTTCAACACCGACGTGGTTGATCGATACGTCCAGGACAACTCGCATGTCCCGGCGATGGGCGGCGACGATGAGCGAGGAGAGCGCCTCGTTGCCGCCAAGGTGGGGATCGACGTTGAAGTAGTCGAGGCAGTCGTACCGGTGGTTGGTCTTTGCCGTGAAGACAGGGTTCAGGTAGAGAGCGTTCACGCTCAGCTCGGCCAGGTAGTCGAGCTTCTGCTCGATGCCGGGGAGGTTCCCGTTGAAGAAGTCGAGCGAACCGCCCTCCGCATGGGGAAGCGGCCGGTCGTTCCAGGCCATCTCCCGACTCGTGAACCGCCCTCGCGAAATCTCGCCGTTCTTGACCCCTTCCACGCCGCCGCCCCGGTGAAACCGATCGGGAAAGATCTGGTAGAAGACCGAGGACCGCACCCAGTGTGG
>DAOWMR010000025.1 GCA_030642995.1 Spirochaetales bacterium | reverse complement strand
GCACACCTGGCGGTGGACTATCTGAAGGCGAAGAAGGGATAGAGTCGGTACCGCGCGTCAAGAGAAGCTTGACAGCAGAAGATACGCATCTGATAATTGGACCTATCAATATCAGATAGGAGGACCCTATGAAGAAAGGGCTATTGTTACTCGTCATTCTCGTGCTCGCGTCTACCTTCGTGTTCGCCAAGGGCGGATCAGAACCGGAGGCTGAAGAGGGCGCATTCCGTGTAGCCGCACTCTATCAGACAGCCATCGAAGAGCCGTGGGACGGTGTCATTCATCAGGCATGTCTGAAAGCAGAGATCGAACTCGGCATTGAGTATGAGTTCACCGAACAGGTCGCCGCAGCCGACATCGAGAAGGTCCTGCGAGAGTACGCCGAGCGCGGATTCGACCTGATTGTGGGCGACGCGTTCCTTGCCGGTGAATCGGCATCACGGCGCGTGGCTGCGGACTACCCGGAGATCAAATTCGCGTTTGGTTCCGAGTTTGGCCCTGTTGAACCGAACTACTCGGTGTTTGACAACTGGATTCATGAGCCGGCCTACCTGTCTGGCGTCATTGCGGGCATGGTCACACAATCCAATATCCTCGGCGTCGTCGCCGCAATCCCGATCAATGAGGTGAATCGTCTCGTCAATGCCTTCAAGGCCGGTGCGCTGAGCGTCAACCCCGATATCAGAGTGAAAATTGCCTACATCGGCGGTTGGTTTGATCCTCCGAAGGCCAAGGAAGCAGCCCTGGCCCAGATTGAGGCGGGCGCGGATCTCATTTTCGCAGAGCGATTCGGCGTTTTTGAGGCGGCCAGAGAGAACGGTGTTCTGGCGTTCGGCAACATGTCCGATCAGAACTCCCTTGCACCGGACACCGTTATCACCGGGCCGGTGTGGGACATGTACCCGACCATCGAGTACCTGGTCAATTCAGTGAAGGCCGGTGCGTTCGTCTCACAGGACCTCAAGGACTTCTCCATGATGGCCAAGGGCGGCGCATCGCTCGCTCCTTTCCACGGGTTTGAAGAAAAAGCTCCGGCGGAAGTCATTGCGACGGTACGAGACCTCGAGGCCCAGATCATGGCCGGTACGTTCCGCGTTCCGATCATTGAAGAGCAGCCGATCTCCGACTGATCGGGCTCATCCGTTCAGATGTGACCGGCAGAATCCTGCCGGTCATTCTTTTTCCACTGTTCATACAAGGGAAGGTAGGATTTGCCGGCGAAAACTCCAGTCAACGACACCCCGGTCATAGAGATGCGAGGCATCACCAAGCGCTTCCTGGATAACGTCGCCAATGATCAGATTGATTTCACGCTCCGCGCGGGCGAGATTTGCGCACTCTTGGGCGAGAATGGGGCCGGCAAGACGACCCTGATGAATATCCTCTTCGGGTACTATTCGTTTGACGAGGGGTCCATTGCAATTCGCGGCGAGGAAGTGGCGCTCGCTTCGCCGAAGGACGCAATTGCCAACGGAATCGGGATGATCCATCAGCATTTCACGCTGGTCCCGACACAGACAGTGCTGGAAAACATCGTTATCGGCACCAAGGACGAGAAACGCTTTTTCCTCAATCTCAAGGGAGCCCACAAGAAGCTGCTGGACATCCAGGAGCAATTCGGGCTCCACGTCGATCCGGATGCGCGAGTCTGGACGCTCTCCATTGGACAGCAACAGAAGGTTGAAATCCTGAAAGCCCTCTATCGGAACAGCAGTGTTCTGATCATGGACGAACCAACCGCCGTCCTTGCCCCGCAAGAGACCGTCGACCTGTTCAAGACGCTTCGTGTACTCGCCGAACAGGGACGATCGGTGATCTTCATCTCGCACAAACTCCACGAGGTGATGGAAATTTCCGATCGCGTGGTAGTCCTCCGGAATGGTAGGGTCGTGAATCAGAAACGCACAGCGGACACGGATGTCAAGGAATTGGCCAATATGATGGTTGGCCGGGAGGTGCTCGAGCGAATCGAACGCAAGGCGGTTGAGCCCGGCGAACCGGTCCTGGAAATCAGCGACCTCACCGTTCTGAACGACAAGGGCCTGGAGGCGGTGAAGAAGTTCAGTCTCACGGTTCGCCGCGGAGAGATCCTCGGCATTGCCGGCGTTTCCGGCAACGGACAGACCGAGCTCTGCGAGGTGCTTTTTGGCGTTCGGAATGTGGAGACCGGCACCGTGCGCATCGGCGGCGAGCCACTGCGGCTTGGACACCCGCTTTCATCCGTACGCTCAGGCCTGGCGCGGATTCCAGAAGATCGGATCTACATGGGACTCCTCATGGACATGACCGTTGAGGACAATCTGCAGCTGGAGAATCATTGGACCGAGCGATTCGCCAAGAACGGGCTCCGCAGGTTTGACGAAATTGCCGCCAATTCGCAAACCCTCATCACCGATTACAGCATCAAGACCGACGGCAAGGACGCGCCGGCAAAGAGTCTCTCCGGAGGCAACCTGCAGAAGGTGATCCTGGCCCGCGAGCTTTCAAGCGAACCCGAGGTGGTCCTGGCATCCCAGCCCACCCGGGGACTGGATGTGGGCGCAACGGAGTATATCCGTCAACGGATGGTTGAGGAAAAGGTGCGCGGTGCGGGAGTTGTCCTCGTCTCGGACGACTTGGACGAGGTCATGGGCTTGAGCGACCGCATTATCGTTATGTATGAAGGAGAGATCATGGGAGAGGTCGTCGGCAGCGGAGCAGATCGAGAACAGATCGGCCTGTGGATGACAGGAGTGGGAAGTTGACACGCATACAACTCGTCAAACGCGCACCCCTGACCGGCTGGTATCGGGTTCTCCTCCCGGTTCTCGCTGTTGTCACTACTCTTGTGCTCTCCGCCATACCAATCCTGATAGCCGGCGGTAACCTGTGGCAATCGTACTACTATCTCTTCTACGGCGCCCTGGGCACCCGCTTCAATTTGCTCGAAACCTTTGTGAAGGCAAGCCCGCTCATTTTCACCGGGCTTGCCGTGGCATTTGCGTTCCGTGCCAAGTTCTGGAACATCGGCGCCGAGGGCCAACTGGCCGCAGGTGCCATTGTGGCCACCTGGATCGGGATTTCCGGCGGTGGCGCACCGGCAATTGTACTCCTCCCGGCCATTATGATCGGGGGATTTCTTGCCGGCGGCGCGTGGGCCGCGGTCCCGGCGCTGCTGAAAACGAAGCTCAACGTGGATGATGTCGTATCAACGCTCCTGTTGAACTTCGTCATCCTCCACATCATGGGCGCATTGCTCTTTGGTCCGCTCCAGAAGGAAGGGGCCAGCTGGCCGATCTCCGAAGAGATCGTTGAAGCCGCCCGCTACCCGATTCTGCTCGCCAGGTCCCGCTTCCATCTCGGAATACCGCTGGCGTTCGTCGCAATTCTCGTCATCTGGTTCATCAACAGCAAGACGGTGTTTGGCTATCGCTCGCGGGCGGTCGGTGTGAACATTCGTGCCGCACGATACGGCGGTATCAACACAACATCCGTGATTTTGAGGACCGCATTGATCTCCGGCGGGCTTGCCGGACTCGCAGGTGTCGGGGAGGTCGCTGCAATCCAGTATCATCTTCTATCCGACCTGTCGCCCGGCTATGGATACACAGGCATCGTCATAGCGATGCTCGGCAATCTCCATCCGGTAGGGGTTGGTCTGGCCGCAATCTTCTTCAGCATCATCAACGTGGGATCTCAGACGATGAGCCGGATGACCGGGGTCCCCAGCTACATATCGGGGGTGATTGAAGGTATGGCGCTCATCGTCATGCTCATCTTCCTCCTGATGAACGAGTACAAAGTACGGGTGGTCCGCAAATGATTGGCGAAATGCTGAGCGTAACATTCATCACCGGTCTCCTCGGCGCCATGATGCGGATGGCCACGCCCATCATCTTTGCCATGCTCGGCGAAATCATCACCGAGCGCGCAGGCGTGCTCAACCTCGGAATTGAAGGCATCATGCTGATGGGAGCCATGACCGGTTTCCTGGTTACCCTGAGCACCGGATCCCTCTGGACGGGCGTGCTCGCAGCGGCACTCGTGGGCATGGCCTTCGCCCTGTTCATGGCCGTCCTTGTTGTCTACCTCGGCTTGAGCCAGCACGTTTCGGGCCTTGGCATCACTCTCTTCGCCACCGGGCTCGCCATGTTCATTTATCGACTCTACTTCGGCTCGCCGACCGTTCCGCCGATTGTGGAGCCGTTCACGCGGATAGAAATCCCGCTCCTGTCGCAGATCCCAATTCTGGGACAGGGATTGTTCCACCACTATTCGCTGACATACATAGCTATCCTGTTGATACCGGCGGTGGCCATTCTGCTCTACAAGACCAAGGTCGGACTGAAAATCCGTACGGTCGGAGAGAACCCGTTTGCCGCCGACACAGTCGGCGTCAACGTTAACCTGACACGCACGCTCTGCCTCGTGGCCGGAGGCGCGCTCATGGGTATCGGCGGTGCGTTCCTCACCCTCGCCCATCAGAATATGTTCCTGCTGGACGTGATCGGCGGGCGGGGCTGGGTTGCCGTAGCCATGGTGATCTTCGGAAACTGGGATCCTGTGAAGGGCGCAATCGGCGCACTCCTCTTCGGGCTCGTCGACGGGCTGCAGCTACGACTCCAGGGTTTGGGCCTCCACGTATCATTCGACCTCTTCCTCATGATCCCGTACCTCATCACTGTCATTGCCTTGATCGGTGTATCGCGACGCGCATCCGTACCGGCCGCGCTTCTCCAGCCCTACCGGCGGGAGGACAAAGGCGGATGATTCAGGCTGTACTGTTCGATCTGGACGGGGTCCTCACTGACACGGCCGAGTATCACTACCTCGCCTGGAAGCGCCTCGCCGATGAGCTGGGTGTCCCATTCACCCGCGACGACGGTGATCGACTTCGCGGTGTGTCCCGCAGACCCGCGCTGGAAATCATCCTTGGCCTCGGAAACCTGACCGGAACTGAAACAGAGATCAATGAGTGGATGGATCGCAAAAATGCCCACTACCAGGAACTCATCACCCGCGTCACGCCTGCTGATCTCCTTCCCGGTGTGGCCGAGTTGCTGCGCGAACTCCGGGAGCGGCGCATCGGGATCGCGGTGGCGTCGGCCAGCAAGAACTCACCGGATGTAATCCGGAGACTCGGGATTGGGGACAGTATCGATGAGCTCGTACACGGGGGCATGGTAGAACGCCAGAAGCCCTACCCGGATCTGTTCCTGCGCGCGGCCCGCGAACTCGGCGCCGAGCCGGCGGCCTGCATTGTCGTGGAAGACGCGACTGCCGGCATAGAGGCGGCGATCGCGGCGGGAATGGTGTCGGTCGGGCTTGGCCCCGAAGAGCGGGTTGGAGCTGCGGACCGAGTGTTTCCGAGTTTGGAAAACGTGAGTGTCGACGATTTGCCGGGCATGACAAGACAAGCCGATGGCTGATCAAGAACCGTACATCTATACAATTGCTCTGCAGGTTCGCAACTACGAGTGCGATATGGAGGGCATTGTGAACAATGCCGTCTACCTCAACTACCTCGAGCATGCCCGTCATCAGTTCCTGAGAAGCGCGGGCATTGACTTCGCAGAGCTTACCCAGCAGGGAATACACCCGGTCGTCATCCGCTCGGAAGTCGACTACAAGATCCCACTCCGCAGCGGTGACCGTTTCTGGGTTGGTGTGAACGTTGAGCGAGTATCGAAGCTGCGAATTGCGTTTGTCCAAGACATATTCCGATCCTCAGACGTCGGCGACGCCGACAAACATCACGTCGGACTTGACGACCTTGCGGTCCGAGCACGGATCATCACGGCCGTGATTTCTTCCTCAGGCCGTCCAATGGTCCCGGAAAAGATGCACCCGCGAATGGCCGAGCTAATCCGCGTACCGTCGTAGCATCGGCCGGTTATTGAGCCACGCGTCTACCGTTCCAGTGTCACATCCTTCCCGGCCTTGATCACGGCCAGCGGGGCTTCGTGCTCCCAGAAGGCTTTCCACACGCTCTCCTGGGTCAGCACGACGAGGTTGGCAGGATTGCCCTCTTTCATCTCGAAGTTCTTGATGCCCAGTGCCTTCGCCGCGGTGGTGGTAATCATGTCGTAGACCACCTCCATCTGCTGGAAGTTGGTCATCCAGAGCAGGTGACAGGCGAGAAATCCAACCTCGAGCATGTTGTTCCGCCCAAACGGGTAGTAGGCGTCGGCAATGTCGTCCTGGCCGAGGGCCACCGGGATGCCGGCCTCGGTGAGGTCGGTGACCCGTGCGTGGAGCGGACCGGTCTGGGGATCGCTGACCAGGCTCACCCCGCCCTGCTGCATCAGGGCAACGAGCTTGCGGAATGTCGGCTCCTGGTAGAGCGCCATGGCGCGGGCATGCTGGGCGGTCACCCTGCCCTGCCACCCGTGCTTGATGGATTTCGTGGCAAGATACTCGAGCGATCGGAGATTCGAGTCGCCGGCATCGTCCACGAGCATGGAGATGTCCTTGTCGTACTTGATTGCGAGGTCAAACATCTGATCGATGTGGGACCGGACATCCTCATCGGTGAACTCAATCCAGGGAATTCCGCCGACGATGTCGGCCCCTAATTCGAGAGCCTGCTTCACCCAGTCGGCCGCGCCCGGGTCACGCACCACGCCATCCTGCGGGAATGCGACGACCTGGATATCAACCGAATCCTTGAACTCCTCGCGTGCCTTGATCAGCGCCTTCGCGCCCTCCAGCTTGCCCTTGGTGTCAACATCGGCAAACGCGCGGATGTGGGTATTGCCGTACTTCACCGCCAGCTTGCAGGCACGCCGTACGTTTTCAATGATCCATGATTCGTCGTAGTTGTCCTTCACCCGGGACGCTTGCTCAATGGCGGTCATCGCGCCGCCCATCCCCTCGCCATGATAGCTGCCGAGCGCATCCTGCCCGACCATTTCAAGCGTGTAGACCTTGTCCAGATGGAGGTGACCGTTGACGAACGACTCGGTGACGAGATTCCCTCCCGCATCAATCTCACTCGCCGCATCGCCGTCGACCTTCAGAGCGATCTTCGTGATCTTTCCGCTCGCAATACCTATCTGCACCAGCTTCCCGCCGGAAGTACGGGTGCGTGCGTTGATGATACGAATGTCCAAACTCATGCTTTCTCCTCCGCGTTTCTGATTTTGCAATGTGGAGACTATCGTATACCGGGATCGCCGCGCGCGCAATGAAATCCGCCCCCCGGGGGCAGTTCAGCCCGACGGCCCCGTGTGCCGCCAGATGAGTTCTCTGATTTCTTCGCGCTGATCGCTGTTCCAGGCGAAGTCGTTGGTCTTCATCACATCAAGCACCTGTCGCCCGATTTCCACGTTGGCCTCGAGCAGAGCTTTGATCATTTCTACGTCACCATCACCGATTGCCGACATCAGGATCGTTGTGCCATGGATCAGTGTCTCCGTGTCAGCTCCATACTGAAAGAGCATCCTGCAGAGATCGTAGTGTTCTTCATAATAGGCTTCGCCAAGGGCGGTATTCTGGTCTTCCGTTTCATGATGAACGTCGGCACCGGCCTCGAGCAACACCCGGCAAACCTCCTCGTATCCCCTTCCCGCCGCCCAGATCAGACCGGTCATGTTTGCTTCGTAATAGTCGAATCCCTCGAGATCGGGATCAATCCCCCGCTCAAGAAACGATTGGAGATTGAGGCTGTCGTTCTCCCTGACCAGGTGGCGAAATGACTCTTCGGTGAATGCGATCTCTGCTCCCGCCTCCTTGATGAAGCGAACCGACTCACGCATGCCGCTGTTCCGAGCATAGTCCAGGACGGTGGTACCATTGCGATCCTTGCCGTTGATATCGGCGCCGTACCGGAGAAGGAGCCTCATTACTTCAATTTTCTCTTCGTCCCGCGACAGGTGCTGCGAGTATCGTTGAAACGGCATCATGAGCGGCGTGATGTTGTCATCGGCCCCGTTCTTGTTCGGATCTGCCCCCCGGTCCAACAGGAATTCCATCCCGGCGGCGTCGCGGTTCAGAACCGCCGCGAGCAACGGTGTGGAGTCATAATCTCCGTATCGATAATCGATGTCGGCCCCGTGGGTGAGAAACAGCTCCATCATCTCAATGGACCTGCTTCTCGCAGCCAGGAGAAAGGAGGAGTTGATCCACAGCGGTTCAAGCCCGTCACCGTTCTCCAGGATCTCGGTGAGTATCGCCAGGTCTTCGGTCTTGACCGCGCCGAGAAGACCAGGCCATTCCCAATCCTGGGCATATTCACCTTCATCGGCTTGAAGGAACAGACGGACGGTTGCCAGATTACCGTCGCTTACCTCCTGCACAAAGCCCTGTTCCGAGTAACTGATGCCGTGGGACCACAACTCCCTCACCGGACCACCTTCGGGCGAGGCCTCCGCAAAAGCAGCGGCGACAACCCTCCGAACTGCCAGATTGGGCTGTTCTTCGGCGAAATAGAGAACATTGCGGTTGTTGGAGTCCTTCCGGTTGATATCAGCGCCCTCTTCCAGCAGATATTCCACGACATTCAGATGACTTCCGATAACAGCCACATGCAGGAGGGAAGATCCGTAGCCGGGTCGATCAGGAGACACTCCTTCATCGATGAGATATTTCACCATCTGAAGGTTGCCCTCGCCGGCGGCCTCGTACAGGGTTCGGAATGCTTCGTCGGCGGCCAATTGGGCCTCAGCCTGCGTGTTCCGACGTTCCCGGATGAGGGCAGGTATCCCAATAACGGCGGCGACCAGCCCGAAAAAGATCGCCCAGCCGACAACCTTTCTGAGCGTCTTCCGAGATGTGCTCCGCGTCCCCTTCTTCTTGTTCTTGCTGAATCCGGACCGAACATCTCGATCGATTTCCTGAATCCTCCGGTTGGGCAAGTCGCTGATTTCCATGAGCGCCTCAAGCTCGGCTTCCCGCGCTGCGCGGGCGGACTCCTTTTCTTTGAGATTCATGCTCTCACGGATAACCCGCTCGCGCACCTCATCGAGAATCTTCTCTTCCCTCTTCTCTCGGCGCGACTGCTTTCCGCTCATGCGACCAATTAAACCCGTCTTGGGGCGGATTATCAATGCAGCATGCGTGGCGGGCGGAGAGTCGATGAATTCGGGCCCAATTTCCTTCCAACCCGCATGGATAATCGGTATATTTCGCGCCCAAGATATGATTAGTGCAACGAACATCAACCTCTCCTTTGGAGAGCAAGTCCTTTTCAAGGAAGTGAACATCAAGTTCACGCCCGGAAACTGCTACGGCGTCATTGGTGCGAACGGAGCCGGAAAATCGACCTTCCTCAATATTCTCTCAGGCGACCTGGAACCGGACAGCGGCGAGGTGTCCGTGGGTCGGGGCGAGCGAATCGCCGTTCTCAAGCAGGATCAGTTCCAGTATGAGGAATTCACCGTTCTGGAGACGATTATCCGCGGCCACGAACGACTCTATGAGGTGGCTCGCGAGAAGGACGCGATCTACGAGAAGGAGGACTTCTCCGAAGAGGACGGGCTCAGAGTCGCCGAGCTTGAGAATGATTATGCCGAACTCGGAGGATGGGAAGCTGAGAGTGAAGCGGGACGGCTGATTTCCGGCCTCGGATTGGACGATGACATCCTCAGCAAGAAGATGGCCGAGCTTGACGGCGGTCAGAAGGTCAGAGTGCTGCTTGCGCAGGCCCTGTTCGGCAACCCCGACATACTTCTGCTCGATGAACCGACAAACAATCTGGATCTTGAATCGATTGCCTGGCTTGAAGAGTTTCTTCTCGGATTCAAGAATACGGTCATCGTGGTCTCCCACGACCGCCACTTCCTGAATCGAGTGACCACTCACATAACGGATCTTGACTTCGGCAAGATCACCCTCTATGTAGGAAACTACGACTTCTGGTATCACTCCAGCCAGCTTGCCCGCAAGCAGCAACGCGATTCAAAGAAGCGGCGGGAAGACAAGATCGCCGAACTCCGGGAGTTCATCCAGCGATTCAGCTCAAACGCCGCCCGGTCACGACAGGCAACGAGTCGCCAAAAACTCGTCGACAAGCTCTCCATTGGAGACATCAAGCCGAGTAACCGAAAGGCCCCGTACATCAGTTTTGATCCTGAGCGGGCGGTCGGCAAGAACGTGCTCGAGATGGAAAATCTCTCCCTCAAGCTTGACGGACAGGAGATCCTTCAGAACTTCTCGCTAGCCGTGAATACCGGCGACAAGATCGCATTCGTCGGCCCATATCACCAGACAAAGACTGCACTCTTTCAGATGCTGGCCGGGGAAAGCAAGGCGGATTCCGGGTCATTTGACTGGGGACAGACAATCACACAGGGCTACCTGCCGAAGGACAACGCCGAATACTTTGACAACGATCTCAATCTGATCACCTGGCTTCGGCAGTTCACCGACGCCGACCAGGAAGAGACCTATGTTCGCGGTTTCCTCGGACGCATGCTCTTTTCCGGAGATGAGTCGTTCAAGAAGGTAAGTGTCCTGTCGGGCGGCGAGCGGGTTCGGTGCATGCTCAGCCGACTCATGCTCGGCCGGACAAACCTGATCATCCTGGACGAACCGACCAACCACCTGGATCTGGAGGCAATCACCGCCCTGAACGATGCGCTGATCGCATTCAAAGGTGTTGTATTGTTCGTCAGTCACGACCACGAGTTCGTGGACACGATTGCAAATAGAATAATCGAGTTTACGCCGACCGGGGTCATGGACCGCACCATGCGCTTTGACGACTATCTCAAGGATGAGCGGGTCAACGAGCTGCGGGACAAGGCCTACCGGGAAGCGACGACTGAAACGACCCACCACGTCGTCGAGATCTGATCGGCCGACGCCCCTTGCCGGCCGGACCGGACAGTTAAGCTACCACCGTCAGACTCACCGACGACCCCGCGATTTCCGGCCCCTTGAAACCGTAGGTGCTTTCGGTCACACTACTGTTGTATTGTAAGATCTCTCTTTTCTTGATAATTCGTTCTGGTGCAACAAATTACGACAGGAAGAGCGGTTTTCTCTATGTCACTTGTGAGAAATGCGGGACAGAGGCAGGTCTGAATGAGTAAGTACATCCTGAAAAGAATGGGAATGACATTGTTGACATTGCTCTTGGTTGTCGTTTTGGTTTTTTTCCTGATGCATGCTATCCCCGGAGGACCCTTTACGGCACAGAGGGAGCTTCCCCCGGAAGTTGAAGCAGCATTGATTGCAAAATACAATCTGGACGAAAGCCTCGCGGTGCAGCTTCTGCATTACATCGGCGGATTGCTGAGGGGAGATTTGGGACCTTCCTTCAAGTATCCCGGAATGTCTGTCAACGATTTCATCCGGGAAGGTTTTCCCGTGTCCGCCAAACTCGGACTGATAACCGTCATTTTCGTTCTCGCAGCATCCATACCGCTCGGCATCGTCGCGGCCCTGAAAAACGGGAAATGGCAGGATGTGCTCACAATGTTGCTGGCGACGATCGGGGTCACCATTCCCTCATTCGTCATTGCCACGGTGTTGATGTATATATTCAGTCACAGGCTCGGATGGCTTCCCGCTTTCGGGCTTGACTCACCGGCCGGCTATATCCTGCCGGTGATAGCCCTCGGCGGTTACTCAATGTCTTTCATGGCGAGGCTGGTGCGTTCCAGCCTGCTGGAAGTCCTCGGGCAGGACTACATCCGAACGGCCAGGGCGAAGGGACTGACGGAATACAAAGTCGTGGTAAAACACGCCTTGAGAAACGCGCTGATTCCCGTCGTTACGATCCTGGGCCCGACGGTGGCGGCGTTGCTGACGGGCTCCTTCGTCATCGAGAAAATATTCGCCCTTCCCGGGATGGGTAAGCATTTCGTCACCAGTATCACCAACAGGGACTACACGACGATTCTGGGCATCACGATTTTCTATGCAACGTTCCTGGTCGTGATGGTATTCGTCGTGGATATGTTCTATGTCCTGATCGACCCTCGAATCAAATACGAGTAACCGGAAAGAGATGAGTTCACCTGCCATCGAAAAGGCCTTATGGGACGAGATCGAGTACTCCCGGGAGAAAGGCGAGGCCCTGAACGTCAAACACCGCAGTTACGCCGGCGACGTCTGGTTCAGGTTCAGACATAAGCCGGCATCACTGGTGGGACTCGCAATCATCGCTGTCATCATGCTGTTTGCGATCTTCGGCCCCATGTTGACGCCGCACACCTATGAGAAGCAGGAATTGTCGTTTGTTAACATCCCTCCCAGGCTCGACATCTTCGCTATGGGAGACGCGTACGTCTACGTCTCCAGGAATCTGAAACCCATCCATGTCGCGGAGGACGGCACTCTCATCGCGGCCTTGCCACGAATCGAAGAGGACGTGTCACGCAAAGTGACGACCTATGATTTCTACGGCGATCCGATTGCCGTAGACTGGGGCGAAAGACCGCCGATACTCATCGGTCCCGACGGGGAGCGGGTCGAGGACTCCGTCACGGTTCACAACAAGATATACATCCTCGGAACGGACAAACTCGGACGTGATCTCCTCACGAGACTGATGATCGGAGCGAGGATTTCCCTGCTCGTGGCCTTCGTTGCGGCATTCACGAACCTGATCATCGGGATACTGTACGGCGGGATCTCCGCATATATCGGCGGGAATACCGACAACGTCATGATGCGGATCGTGGATGTGATATCGACGATTCCCCTCACCCTCTACGTCATCCTGATTATGGTGATGCTTCCGCGAGACTCAGGGATCATGAGCATCATCATCGCCCTGGGATCGGTCTACTGGGTGAATATGGCGAGGGTGGTGAGAGGGCAGATCCTCACCCTGAAGGAACAGGACTACGTCCATGGCGCGAAAATCATGGGCACCTCAACCTGGCGGATACTCACCACGCACCTGATACCGAACGCCATGGGGCCCATCATCGTAACAGTAACGATGCTCATTCCCTCGGCAATATTCATCGAAGCTTTTATGAGCTTCATCGGCCTCGGCGTTTCGCCGCCGATGGCAAGCTGGGGGACCATGTGCAACGACGCCCTTGAAGCCCTCCGTACGAATCCGTATCAGCTGTTCGCACCTTCCCTGGCCATCTGCTTGACGATGTTCGGATTCAATTTCGTCGGCGATGGGCTCAGGGACGCACTCGACCCAAAACTCAGGGGCAGATGAACACCATGAAAGAATTCCTGCGGGTCGAGAATCTCCATACATCCTTCTTCACGCACGACGGGGAAGTCAAAGCGGTCAAGGGTGTTGATTTCCACATTGGCGAAGGGGAGACCCTCGGCATCGTGGGAGAATCGGGCAGCGGGAAGTCCGTCACCTCCCTTTCCATCCTGGACCTGCTGCCGCCGGCAGGAAGAGTGGTCCACGGAGAGGTCTGGCTTGGCGACAAGAATCTGGTGGAAGCCGATAGGGCAGAATTGCGGAATGTTCGTGGCGGTATGATATCCATGATTTTCCAGGACCCCATGTCTTCCCTGAACCCCCTCATCCCCGTGGGAAGCCAGGTCGAGGAG
>DAOWMR010000090.1 GCA_030642995.1 Spirochaetales bacterium | reverse complement strand
GAATATTTGATTCGGAGGATAAGGATGAAGCAAAAGAGAATTGGGATTGCCATGACCATCACGATCGGGGTGACGATCGGCACACTGACGCTCACCGATGCCCGGATCAACCTGGGTGAGGTTGAGCTTGAGCAGGACGATGATGAGATTGACACCGATGACGAGACTGCGCAGTCCACCGAGATCGAGTTTGAGGGTCCGTTTGTAGTCGACTTTGTTCAGGAAACGGTTACCCCCGCTCTTCCCCGGATTGAGATGCTCTCGGGTACCTATGACAACATCAAGCTGCAGCTGGACAAGGTTGAAGCCGACGATCTGGATTCCGCCGGTGAACCGCTTGTTGCCGATACGGATCCGCTGTTTGGGAACAGTATCTATCTTGCCGGAACCTACACCGGAACCACCGCGGGCGGCGATGTCACCGACACGCCCTTCTCGCTGTCATTTGACTTTGACGAGGAGTTTGAGTTGAGCGCTCTCGGCAACACCGCAGCCGGCCTCTTCGTGGAAGACGGACAGCTGAACCCGATCATCATCGCGTTCCGCATGGCCCAGTGGTTTGTCTTTGACAATCTTGAGACAAACAGCGACGGTCTCATTGACTTTGGTGACCTCGTGACCGATGCCGGTCCGGTCATCGTGCTTGATGAGACTACCGTCGGCGACAACGCCACAATCCGAGAGATCATCAAGAACAACATCGAAGAGTCTGCTGATTATGGCGAGGACGAGGACGGAAGCGGTGAGCTTGAGTCCGACGAGGATGACGATCCCGACGGCGAAGACGGGAACGATACCTGATACTGGGTACTTGCGACGCGCGGCAGCGTCGCGCATCGAGCATACGTTGAATTGGCGGGGGTGCTTCGAGAGTGGGGCGCCCCCGTTTTTGTTGCACCGCCGAGGTTCGTCGGACCGTCTACGGCACGGACGCGATCGGCGTGTTCCCGTATCGCTTGACTGCCTCACGATAAACCGCATCGATCATCGCGGTTACCCGTTTGCCCGCGTTGTTCCTGATGATCATCCGTAGGCCGGGGACGCGGGAATTCACTCCGGTGCGAATGAAATGCCGAACATAGGTGTACTGTCTGCCGTCAATCATGACATTCTTGAAGTACCACGAGCCGTACTGGTAGGCTAACTTACCGTCCAGGGACTCGTACATGCCCCAGTAACTCCCGTACTCATCCGGGCCGTTGATTGCATAGTGCACGTCTATCAGATACTCGGTCCCGAAGGTGAAGAACAGGACACGAAACTCCGTTCGCTGCAGTTCCTTTCTCATGTTCGGGCCGCCCGTGCAGAGCGTCTCATGGATCGCGAGGTCCGGGATGATTTCCACCAGGGTTTCGGCATCCTTCAGCGCGTTCACAATGGCCAGAGCGTCAACAGGGTAGAGGGCGTGCGTTTCTGTTGTGACGACGGTCGCTGCGGTATTGTCGTCACCGGCCGGAACCGCCTCCACAGTGAGGATCGTAGGGTTCTCAAGCAATGCCAGGAGATCGGAATCGCCGTGGACCTCACCGGCGATTCCAAATCGATAGACGAACTCATTCATCGGGATCGAGGGTGCACACTGAGTCCAGGCGGGCGCCGCAGCACCGGCGGTTCCGAGAGCCACAAACAGCAAAGCCACAAGTCGATGTCGCACGCGCCGCATCATGTCTCAAAGATAACAAACTGCCGCGAAGAATGGTGATGGAATGGATCCATCTGCTCGGGCGCCGGGGACGGAGGACGATGTATAATGACGAATCGACGTACAACGCCTTGATTCAATCGACCAATTCCGCGGACTGACGATCATCTTGATGGTGATTGTCAATTACTTGTCGGGAATCCACACCGTCCCGACCTGGCTCAAGCACGCTCCCGGCACGGGGCTGACCTTCGTGGACGTCATTGCTCCCGCCTTTCTGTTTGCCATCGGCCTGACATACCGGCTGTCACTCGAGCGGCGCCTGGCACGAGATGGGCGGTCTATCGCGTTCGGCCATTTTCTCAGGCGATGGTTCACTCTGATCGGAATCGGCGCCGTACTCTCTGCCGGGGCGGCAGTGACCGGCGAGGGAATCGTCGGCGCGACCGGGCACATGTCAGATTGGGGCGTTCTGCAGGCGATCGGCGTCGCGGGGCTCCTCACGCTGCCTCTCGTCCGACGCCCTGTGTGGATCCGATTGGTCGCGGCGTGTGTTCTGCTGGCTTTCTACCAATTTGGGCACGATCTCTTCCTGGCCGACCATGTGGCGGGGTCCTCCCACGGCGGCCTGTGGGGTTCAATTGCGTGGACGGCGGTGCTGATACTGTCAACATGTGTGGCCGGTCTGTCTCATCGACCCAGCCGCCGTCGGCCCGACGCGATTGTCGTTGCGCCGGTCGGCTTGATCGCTGCGGGGCTTCTGCTGTCGCTTGTCGTGCCGATCAGCAAGTCCCACGTTTCGGCCAGCTATGTGTTGGTGACGGTGGGAATCAGTGGTTTGATCTACGAGTTCTTCCGGCTGGCCGGGGATGTGGCAATGGTGCCGATGCCTCCTCTCGTGTGGTGGGGGAGAAATCCGCTCCTTCTCTACGTTTTCCACCAGATACTGTTGGGGCTCGTTGTATTGCCCGGAGTCAATTGGTGGTACGCCGATGCTTCGCCGCTAGTCATCGTGACACAGGCAGTATTCATTCTGGGCGCGCTGACCGTTGTGAGCTGGTGGTTGTATCGGAAGCGGGTGGTTGTGTCACTGTAGGCCGGACCACTTCTCCCAGGAAACCACCTCCCCGATCGGGCGACGGGTCTGTTCCTCGCTCTCCTGCGCCAGGTGCTTCTCGTTGAGATGATCGGTGGCGCCGGGCTTCGCCAGCGCAATCATCGCGACGATCCGGGTTTCATCCCCGATGTCGAACTTCTCGCGGAGAACCATTGGATCAAAACCGGCCATGGGGTGTGCGATCAACCCTTCGTGGGTGGCCTGGAGGATAAGATTCATGACGGCCATACCCGTGTCGAACCATGCGTAGTTCCGGTTATCGTTGAGCTTGCAGTCCAGGTCGTCACTGGTCATGACGACCACCAGCACCGGCGCCTTCTTTGCCCAGTAGTTGCCCCCGAGCAGCGCTTCGCGGGCCTTTTCAATCGATCCATCGGTCGTACACACCATGAATCTCCATGGCTGCTTATTAGCGCACGATGGGGAAAGGATCGCTGCGTTGAAGATGCGCTCCAAAACCGCTCGGTCTATCGATTCTTCGCTCAGGCCGCGTCGCGCGCGTCGAACGGTGATCTCATTGATAGTTTCACTCATACATGCCTCCCGTGGTTCTGCTCTGCGTTCAAAATACAGCATGTTTGTGTGCCGGACAAAGATCGATTGAATTGCTCATGATCAACCAACGGGTCTCAGCTCGAGCGTGACGTAGTCGAGTGTCTTCCGTTTCACAACCACATCACCGACAAAGGCCGCAAGCTTCTCATTCCCGAGCAGCGTTGCAAGTGTGCCGGTCGCCGGGGTACTGGTCAACGGTAACGTGCCGCGCCCCGAGGCCGGCCTGACTCCACACAGAGCGGCGAGTTCAGCATCCAGATCCTCATACCGCCACGAGCGGTGCCGGTTGTACTGCGCCTTCCGTGTCTCCAGCCACGTCATGTACCGCTTACAAGCGGTCTTGAGGGGCCGAGTGTCAATCCCGCGCGCCTCGTAGAGTTCCAACATGTGGCGGAGCAGCACGTTGACCTCATCGTAGAGGTGGAGTTGGTTGCGGTAGACCCGGTGCGGAACCAACCCCGGCAACCGGACCTCCGCGTTGTGGGCGGCCAGACGGGGGTGGAGTTCACCGGCGTAGGATGTACGAGGCGCACCTGAGGGCCGATCCTCGCGGTACAGGTCGTCGTAGAGGTCAACCAGATCTGATCGGTGACGGGCCAGGTGGCTCATGAAGTGGTCTTTCTGGCGGCCGGGTCGGAGCGTCAACCCGTTCGGCATGATGAAATCCACGTCGACCTCGGCGAGTCGGTCGTAGAGCGCTTTCAGGTTCTCCTCGGTGTCGGTGATTCCGGGCAGGAGCGGCATTGCGAGCACGCCCGTGACGCACCCTGCATCCTTGAATCGACGTAGCGCTTCCAGTCGGTCGTCGATGCCCGAGGCGCCGGGCTCCCACACCTGTCGCGTCTCGTCGCTCGCGTGGGTCAACGAAACGAGGAACATGAACCGACTCCGCGCGTTGACCTGGGCCCAGAGGTCAAGGTCGCGCAGTGCAAGAGCTGATTTGGTCATGATGGTAACCGGATGGTCCTGCGTTGCGAGGATTTCCGCGCACCGCTCCATGATCCGCTTACGGGCCTCAATCGGTTGGTAGGCATCACTGATGCCCGATCCGATGGATACGAAGCCCTTCTCGCGGAGTCGCGGGATCTCTCGGAGCAGAAGGTCCGGCAGATTCTCACGGACTACGATGTCTCGCTCGAAGTCGCCTTCCACGTAGTAGCGCTCGGCCCGGCCGTCGCAGTAGACACACCCGTGCCGGCAGGCCATGTACGGAGAGAAGCTGTACTTCCCGACGACGAACGAGCCGGAGAGATTGGCGCGACGCAGTGCTGTCTTAACGTGGCGGGAGTGGGGACGGAGGTCCTCTCCCTGGCTGGGTGAGCTTGGCATGGCGTTCTCGTGGAGTTTGACGGCACCGATCTCAGGACTGCGGCGCTGACCTACCCGAATAGCGCCTCCAGGCTCTCTCGCATGACTGCAGCATCCGGATCAACGCCGGTCCAATACCTGATGCCGATCCGTCCCTGGTTCACCAGCATTCCGAGCCCGTCAATCGTCTGGCAGCCCCGCTCCGCGGCCCGATCCAGGAACAGCGTTTGCGGCGGATTGGGAATCACGTCGGCAATGAGCATCTCCGGCTTCAGAGACTCGAAGTCCACCGGCGGGGAACTCGCATCAGGATAGAGCCCGATTGATGTCGCGTTGATGACAATGTCCGAATCACCCGGCACGGAGATTGCATCACTCCATGGAACGTATCCTGCCTTCGTGCCGGTCTGCGCGCGGAGGTGAGCGACCAGTTCCTTCCCGCGATCCTGGGATCGATTGACGATGGTGACGGCGTGGGCTCCTGCGAGCGCGAGCTCCACGCCGATTGCCCGTGCAGCACCACCGGCTCCGAGGATGAGGACGCGCGTTCCGGCCGGGTCGCGGTGTTGCTTCAAGGACTCGAGGAAGCCCTTTCCGTCGGTATTCTCCCCAACCAGTTTGTCCCCGTCCCGGACGACGGTGTTCACCGCTCCGATGATCCGGGCCGAGTCGCCGATGCGGTCAAGATGCTTCATCACGGCCAACTTGTGCGGGATGGTCAGATTGAACCCCCTGAATCCCATGGCGCGGGCGCCGGCTACCGCTACCCCAAGATCAGCCGGCGACACTTCCACCGTGAGATACCGCCAATCCAGCCCATGATGATGGTATGCCGCCTCAACCATGGCCTGGGTGGGGTTCTCCGCTACCGGTTGGCCGAATACTGCCGTCAATTCCTGTTTGAAGCTGAGTTCGTTTGCCATAGTAGGCACAAGGGTAATCCGAGGGAGGCCACTGTTCAACAGGGCAATCCGCGCAGCTCTCGTATGTGCTAAGCTACATGAGTTTGGATTCAAAATACCATCGGTGGCGTCACCACCGGTACCATGTACGGAAAGGGAGAGGGCACGGCATGCAAGCAGCGATATTCAAAGGTGAGGGCAACTTGGTCCTGACGGACAATCATCCGAAACCTGAGCTAACGGCCCCGGATCAGGTGCTGATTCGCGTGACCGGCGTCGGAATTTGCGGTACAGATCTGCACATCCTGCAAGTCCCGCCGGCTCACCCCGCTCGGATCGGAATCGTTGAAGGCCACGAGTTCACCGGAGTGGTTGAAACACTTGGAGAAGGCGTGTCCGGCTTCAGAGTGGGAGAATCCGTTCTCATTGATCCACACCCCGGGTGCGGCGTCTGTGATGAATGTCGCCGTCAGCGACCGGATCGGTGCATTCCTCTCCTGGCGAGCAGCGGGGAGCCGGGGCATCCGGGGACGATAGGAATCTTCTCTGATGGGGCAATGGCTGAGTACGTGGTGGTTCCGCAACGCTCGTTGTACAAGGTGGATCAGTCGGTACCATCCCACATTGCCGCGTTGGCTGAACCACTGGCGTGCGTCATCAACGCTTCGGAGAAGCTGAAGGTGCAGCCCGGAGAGTTCGTGGTCGTTCTTGGAGCGGGGCCGATTGGATTGCTGTTCACTGCGCTTCTCCGTGCGAACGGAGCGTCCAAGCTCATTGTGTCCGAACCTTCCGAGTATCGACGGAATGCTGCCGGAGAGGTGGGCGCCGACATCGTTGTCCATCCCGATGACCTGGCTGAAACAATGGCGACGGAGATGCCCGGCGGGGCCGACGTTGCGGTGGAGGCGGTTGGGCCGCTCCTGCCGTTGGCTATCGGACTCGTTGGTGCGGGCGGGCGAGTTCTGCAGTTCGGTCACGATGAGACAGTCAATCCAGCCGTTCCTGTGGCGGATCTGCTGAAAAAGGAAGTTACGATCTACGGTGCGTTCATCGGGCGGTACACGTTTGACACTGCAGCCCGAATCATGGCGAGCGGCAAGCTTCCGCTGGACAAGATCGTGTCTCATCAATTGCCGCTGTCAAAGGTCCACGAAGGACTGGATTTGCTGCGGGAAGGGAAGGGACTCAAGATTGTTCTGAGGCCAGGTGAGTAAGTTGATTCACACAACCAGAGGGGAGGAATTCACATTGGACAAAGTAAAGCTTGGCATTATCGGCCTCGGAAGATTGGGCAGAAAACATGCCGAAAATATCCACTACAAGATCCCGAACGCTGAGCTGACCGCAATTTGCAGCACGGTTCAACAGGAGCTTGATGAGGTCGGGCGGGAGATGGATTCGAAGTACAGTACAACCGACTTCATGGAGATCATCGACAACGAGGACCTTGACGGGATTGTCGTCGCTTCAACGTCGCAACAGCATTGTCGAATGGTTTGTGCCGCTGCGGAGGCGGGCAGAAAGTATGTGTATGTAGAAAAGCCGCTTGGAATGACGATAGCCGAGATTGACCAGATCAAGACCGCCGTGGAGGGCAATCCGGGCATGGCGGTGCAGGTGGGTTACAACCGGCGATTTGACAAGTCGGTTCGGGCGGCAAAAAAGAAACTGGACGAGGGGTATATCGGCACGCCCATCCAGGTACGCATGATCAACCGCGACATGGCGGGCATGGAAGAGTTCATCCTCAAGTTCAGTCCGACCAGCGGTGGGTTGGTCATGGATATGCTCACTCACGACTACGACTGCGCGCGATGGTTTGTCGGGTCCGAGGCAAAAACCGTCTACGGAATAGGAGATGTCTTCGTCTATGAAGGGCTCCGAGAACTGAACGACATTGATAACTGCAATATCCTGGTTACATTCGAGAACGGTGTGATGGGGCAGTTTGAGACCAGTCGCAACTGCTCCTATGGGTATCACGTGGAGACCGAGATCTACGGAAGTGAAGGGTGCATCCGCCTCGGAACCTTGCCGACCAAAGATCGAGTCACCTACATGAACATTGACGGAGTCACCACCAAGAGCGTCGAGTGGTTCTTTGAGTACTGGGAACCTACGTTTCTCGCGGAGATGCAGCACTACGTCGATTGCGTGATTGAAAACCGGCAACCCCTCGTGACGATGGAAGATGGCTACCGGGCCGTTGAGTGGGCGTGCGCCGCCACGACCGCCGTTCGAGACCGTACGACAGTGGAGCTGTAGGAACAATGAAAGACAAACTGGTAGCAGGGCGGTACTTCATCGTAACCGGGGGAACTCAAGGAGTAGGCAGGGGGATTGCGGAACATCTGGCGGCCGAGGGAGCGGCAGGGATCACCATCTGTGGTCGCAACAAGACAAACGGCAAGGCGGTGGCGGCGGATATCACCCGTGCCGGGTGCCGGTGCGAGTACGTGCCGGCGGATCTTGCCAGGGAAGGTGATTGCCGCAACGTGGTCCATCAGGCACTAGAACGCTTCGGGTCTCTTGACGGTTTGGTGAATGCGGCAGGTCTGACGAATCGGGGAACACTGGACGAAACCACCGTTGAACTGTGGGATCTCCTGTTGAACGTGAACGCGAGAGCACCATTCATCCTCATGCAAGAGGCGGCCCGCTTCATGAAGGCGAACCAGGTTCACGGTAGCATTGTGAACATCATCAGCAACAACTATCACGGGGGACATCGTTTTCTGACTGCCTACGCTGCGTCCAAGGGCGCGCTCGCAACCCTCACCAAGAATGCGGCTCACAGCCTGAGCCGGGACAGAATCCGGGTCAACGGTATCTGCATCGGGTGGACCTATACGCCGCATGAACAGTGGATTCAGGTTCAGGACGGCAAGCCGGAGGACTGGCTCGAGGATGCGGAGAAGGCCCAGCCCTTCGGGCGTCTGCTTCGTCCCTATGACGTGGCATACCTCTGCGCCTACCTGTTGAGTGATCGGTCGGAAATGATGACAGGCGCTCTCATCGATTTTGACCAGAAGGTTGTCGGCGGATTCGAATAGGAGTCCGTCGGGCTTTCAGGACGCCGATCCTCGATCGCGGTCATATGATCTGCATCGTCATCCACTTCCCCGCCCGGAAGCGCAGGAACATGGTGATCCCGAGGGTGATGACAAATCCGATGAAGAAACCCCACACGACCAACGGTGGCGCCTGCACGACTTGAATGAGCACAATTGCGATGGCGGCCAGCCCCCAGTGAAGAATGACGCTCGTGCGCATGACCCATTTCGTGTCGCCCGCGCCCCGGAGCGCGCCGGTGAATACGAGTTGGGCCGAGTCCGCAACCGTGTAGAGCCCCACGAGACGAAGCATGTGACGGGCCAGTTCGGATACCGCTCCCGTATCTCCGAAACCGGACGAGAACAGAGAGACGAGAGGTCGGGCCCCAACGAGAAAAAGCACGGCCATGGACCCCGAGTAGAGGAACGCCAGCCTGAGCGAGAGGAGCGTTGCCTGTCTG
>DAOWMR010000099.1 GCA_030642995.1 Spirochaetales bacterium | reverse complement strand
TCTCCGCGAGCGCGCGTCCCTCCATCCTCTTCCAATCGGTAAAGGACCAGAACACGATCCAGACCGTTCTCCAGGAAAACGGTCTGAAGAGTTTCGGCCGGCGGATCAATTGATCGTGGACTCGCCGGTTCCGCGGCCGCGAGGGCCACTATCTGAAAGAGAACTTTCTCGTAATCGGAAAATTTGCGCTGGACCCGATAGAGATCGGCCAATTCGTAGCTGATCTCATAACGAACCGCCGGCACCACCAGATTGTCGGCGGCCCTCATGGCATCACGCAGATACTCCTCGGCAACCGGATAGTCGTTCACGGCCTTGAACGCTCGCGCCAGCCCAAAGAGGGCCTCAGGACTGCCCGGATCGAGGGTCAGCGCCTCTCTGTAGAGTTGCATGGCAATCCCAAAGTTACCCTCGGCGGCGAGTTTATCGGCCCGTTCTATCTGCAGCCATGCCGACTCCCGGGTCTGCGCGGACACACCGAGGCACACGAAGAGAGCGAGAAGAAGAGTCGCTGTCATTTGTCGCGCGAGTTGTGCCACTGCTCTTCTTATCGGCGAACCAACGGGAGAGGCTTTACGTCTTCAGGTCGACGTTTAGCCCTCAAACGAACCTGTCATCAGCAACAGGAAGACCATCACAAACAGTGCAACGGTTTCAATGATGCCGAGCACGAAGATGTAATTTCCAGTGCCCTTTCCGGTCTCACCCATCGCGTCCGAGGCAGCGGCGGCGGCGCGTCCCTGGAACCACGCGGACGTACCGATCGCCATTCCTCCGAGAACGCCGGCGCCCAGGAGATAGCCGGCATCCGCTCCGAGGTCGAAGGCCTGCGCCAACCTGTCCATCAAGAGATAGCCGTAGATCGTCTGGCTCAACGGAAATCCGACGAATGCTACCAGGATGAACGGTGCAGGTCTATTCTGCACGAAACACTTCTTCCAGGCCCCCACGGCTGCCATTCCGGCCGTACCGGTCCCGACCGCCGAGCCTATTGCCGCGAAAGCGATTGCGGCTCCAATACCAACAAGACCCCAATCCATAGTCTCACTCCTTACGTGTAATCTTCGTTTTCAGCAAACGGTCGGTACTCTACGCCGGTCCATTCCATACCTACATGACCGGAAAATTCCAGAAGATTCAGGCGTACACCATGCACAACCACCGCGAGCCCTCCCATGACCAGGTTCAGCGAGTGCCCAAAGAAAAGAACCAGCACGGCAAACGCAATCCCGACCGGGCTCGTTGCCATGCCGCCGGCCATTTCGTTGAACGCCTGAGCGATTGCTACCGAGGCCAGACCGACGGCGAACAACCGAATGTAGGAGATGATGTCCGAGAATGCCCCGATTCCGTCAAAGATGATCGTAAACCCATTGCTCAAACCGCGTCCGATCCCGCCGAAAAATCCGCGATCGGGACTCTGTCCGCTGAACAGTAAGACTGCCCCAATTCCGCCGGCAGTCATATACACCGCATACTGTGGCATCGCCTGCCCCACAAAGAGACTCACAACGAGAAAGTAGAGACCAAGCACGGTGCTCAGCCAGCCGAGCTGGGCAAAGGCCTTGATTGCCGGACGTTGCTTGATTTCACGGACGAAGTTCCAGATATGAGCAATCGAAAGGTGCACTGCAGCAAGGATGAAGCAGACCGATTGCACTGCTTGGACGCTCCGGGGATCGAAGCTGTTCATGACAGGAATTACGACGTAGGAGAAGGGACGCATCTCCCCTATAGGCTGATAACCGAACCAGTTACCCGTGATGGCGCCCCAGGCGAGTGTGCTGAGACTGAGTACCGTCATGAGCACCAGGGCCTCGCTCACCCGTCCGGTCTTCCGCTTGCCGGATATCATTGCGAAAATCGCTGTCACGAACAGAAGAGCCCCGTACCCCGCATCACCGATGATCATTCCGACGAACACGGTGAAAAAGAGCAGAAACCACAGACTGATGTCCCGCTCGCGATAGCCCGGGATGACTCCCAGCATATCGAAGACCGGTTTGATGGTTCGGATCCATCGGGGATTCGCTATCTTCGTGGGAACGGGATCATCCGCAGAGGGCTCGCGAAAGAGAAGGCCCCACCCGTTGTTGGAAGCAGCGGTACGAAGCGTGTCCTGGGAGTCCGCCGGAACGTAGCCCGAGATGAAGGCAATCTTTTCGGCACTGTCCATGCCGAGTCTGACGTACTCATGTTCAATGCGCCGCTCTACGATCTCACCGGCGGCTGAGAGCACGTTCCGGTGTGCCGCGTATTCCGCAAGCGACTCGGCGACATGAATGAGCTCGGCCTCTTCTTCGGCGATCTTTCTTCGGATCTGCGGCGCCGACATCTCCGGCACCACAAACTCCTGGAGATCAGGCCGAGTCGCAAAGTCCTCGGGATTGTGCCCGTTGGGGTGGATTCCGTTGATCCAGATCAGCGAGAATCGCACCACCTTCCCGGTTCGCTCCAGGACAATGGCGCCCACGGGAGCGTCCGTCCGAAAATCCTTGCGGCTCATGGCGTAGAGATGGATATCAGCTCCATGTTCGGCAAGAATCGGAATGTCGGTCGGCTCAAAGTCACCCCACGGCTCAATCCGGTTGAGCTCCCGCCGCCACTTGTCAAGCGACTCCGAGGCCATCCGCTTCCTCTCGGCAACGGCGCTGATCTCGGCTGCGCGGCCGGCACCCTGGGTCACGATGTCGTCTGATATAGCCGGCACCGGGCTTTGTGGCAGCTCAGTCCCAATGGGCAGTTCGCCCAGCGCGAAAGAGAGGGCATTACGCTCAGCGATGAGGTTGTCAACGTCCTCGCTCGTTCGTCGTTCAATATCAGGATGGAGCAGACCGAGCCGCTTCAGTCGCGCAAGTTCTCGATCCTTGCGAGAATCGAGAACCAGGACGGTAGCCTTCTTCATGGGGACAATCATGCTGATTGCGTCTCCTGAATGACTTTCTCCGCAATCGCAGACTTCGCGATTTTTCCCCGGACGACCGCTGCGGTCTGCTGATCTCCAAGATAGATCCGGATCATCCGAATGGATTCCCTGGTTTCCGGAATCTTCACCTTCTCGAAGAGATTGACCCGCTGAGTTGTGATCCGCAGTTCCACCGAAAGTAATTCAAGTTGCTCCTTCAGGATTCGTACCTCTGCATCCAGCGCCAGCAGACGCTTGACCGCGTCTATCCCGCGATCAACCCACGACGGCAGGACGAACAGGTCGTACGGCAGTTCGCCGAACTCAATGCTTTCAAAAACAGGAATATCAATTCCCGCGATGTTGCCGGTGTCGGTTTTCAGAGACCTGATGCTGAGGAATCCCGAGATATCAATGTCCTCCCCGAAGACCTCGACCCAGCTCATGATCTCGCGGTCCAGATTGAGTCGTTGCTCATCCTTGGTTCTCATCTGGATTTCAACCCGACGGATCACCATCTGAAGCTGCTGTTTTTTGAGCTGGAGAGTCGGGAGGTATCGCTTGAAGCGTTTCAGCGCGTCTTTCTGTTGTTTCAGCTCATTCTTGGTGAGCTTCACCCGTGCCATGCGCTATGCGCTCTCCTCATCAGGCTCGGTGCATCCCCCAGGCCAGAACTTGTTGACTAATTCGGTGCGAAGTCCGGTCTCTGCCGGGTCAAAACATTCGGCAAGGATCTGCCAGCCCCGGTCCAGGGCCTGTTCAAGCGGAATGTTCACCGAGAGATCCATCATGTCCCGTTCGAAGAGCTCACCATACTTGAGGAGCTTCAGATCCCACTCCGACATCCTGAAGCCCATGGATTTCTTTTCCATCGACTCCTTGTAGTTCGCGTAGAGCGTGATCATTCCGTCCATCAGAGATCGGTGATCTTCACGCGTATCTTTGTTCACAAGCTGTTTCAGCCGCGAGAGCGATCCAAACGGCTCAATCCGGCCGTTTCGCAGGTAGTACTGGCCCTCGGTGATGTAGCCGGTATTGTCCGGAACCGGATGGGTGACATCATCACCAGGCATCGTTGTCACGCCCACGATGGTGATGGAACCGGCGCCCTCGAAGTCAACCGCCTTCTCGTACCGAGCCGCGAGTTGAGTGTACAGGTCACCCGGATAGCCCCGATTGGAAGGGACCTGCTCCATGGTGATCGCAATCTCCTTCATGCTGTCGGAGAAGTTGGTCATGTCGCTGAGCAGAACAAGCACTTTCCTGCCTTTCAGCGCAAAGCGCTCGGCGACGGCGAGTGCGAGATCCGGCACGAGCAAGCACTCAACAACCGGGTCACTTGCAGTGTGTACGAAGAAGATCGTCCGGCTCATTGCACCGCCTTCCTCGAGTACCTCGCGGAAATAGAGATAGTCGTCGTACTTCAGTCCCATCCCGCCAAGGATGATCATGTCCACTTCCGCCTGCATTGCTATGCGTGCCAACAGCTCATTGTACGGCTCACCACTGACCGAGAAGATCGGTAGTTTCTGGCTTTCGACAAGACTGTTGAAAAGATCGATCATCGGAATTCCGGTACGGATCATGTTTCGTGGGATGATCCGCATCGCGGGGTTCACCGAAGGCCCGCCTATCTCAACAAGATTCTCCTCGAGGCGCGGTCCGTTGTCCCGCGGTTTGCCGCTGCCGTCAAAGATCCGGCCGAGGAGATTGTCCGTAAAAGATACCCGCATGGCGTGTCCGAGAAAGACGACCTCGTCACCCGTCGAGATCCCGCGTCCTCCGGCGAACACCTGAAGGGAAACCCTATCGCCGGCAAGTCGAATGACCTCCGCGAGGCTGCTCCCGCTAGCGGAAGTCACCATCGCAAGGTGGCCGTAACGAACATCTTCAGCGGTGACGGTAATGACATTCCCGGCAATTGATTCGATCTTGCTATAGACCTTCTTCATTCTCTGCCTCTCAACTCCGGATCTTGCCGACCAGGTCCATGGCGTTCGCCTCGGTGCCTGCCCGTTTCTCTTTGATGGTATCGCGGATCTCCGACTCGAGCCTCTTGAACGAATCACTTCGCCACTGGGCCCCGTTGAGGTCCAGAAATCTCTGGCGCAATTGAGCGAACCAGTTTCGCGCCTCATCCTTGTTTCCATGATTCAGCTTGCTCGTCAGAAGGCCAAAGAGTATGCCGAAGCAGTATTCCTGGCGCTCACTCCCGACCGCCGCATCAATCGGATCAAACGCATTTTGCTGCAGGTACACTGAGTCCGTGAACTCACCTTTCAGGTACCAGATGTAGTCATCAAGGCTGGTCCCTTCTTCACCCACCACCTTCATCATCTGCCCCACCTCGTTCCCGTGGTGCAGAACGTCGCGTGCATACTCAACCATGCCCGGATCGCCGCTTCCCGGGTACTTGCTCCATGACTCCAGCGGGTCAATTGCCGGATATCTCCGGGCATCCGATCGCTCGCGGGAAAGCCCGTGAAAGGCGCCAACCACTTTCAGGGTTGCCTGCGTCACGGGCTCCTCGAAGTTCCCTCCGGCCGGGCTTACGGTCCCGCCGATCGTAACTGAACCCGTGCCTCCGTCCTTCAGGCTCACCAGGCCGGCACGCTCGTAGAACGAGGCGATAACCGACTCGAGATAGGCAGGAAATGCCTCTTCGCCCGGGATCTCCTCCAGTCGACCCGACATCTCTCTCATCGCCTGGGCCCATCGGCTTGTTGAGTCCGCAAGCAGAAGAACGTTCAGTCCCATCTGACGATAGTATTCTGCTATCGTCACCGCAGTGTAGACAGACGCCTCCCGCGCAGCAACGGGCATGGAACTGGTATTGCAGATAATCACCGTTCGTTCCATGAGCGTGCGGCCTGTGCGAGGATCCAGGAGTTCGGGGAACTCCCGCAGCGTCTCAACAACCTCTCCTGCACGCTCGCCGCATGCAGCAATGATAACGATATCGACGTCCGCGTTTCGGCTTGTGATCTGCTGTAGAACGGTCTTCCCCGCTCCGAACGGCCCGGGAATGCAGTAGGTTCCGCCAAACGCCACCGGAAAAAAGGTGTCTATGATTCGCACCTTCGTCATCATTGGGCGGATGGGTCTATGCCTCTCCACGTAGCAATCAATTGCACGTTTCACCGGCCATTCAAATCGCATCGTCACGCTGATGTCAGTACCGTCTTCATCCGTAAGCACGGCAATCTCGTCATCCACCGTGTACTCACCGCTCTTTGCGATAGACTTCACCGTGTACTGACGGTGGAGATTGAATGGAACCATGATTCGGTGCTGGAACATCCCCTCGGGAACGGTACCGAGCGTGTCCGCACGTTCCACGCTGTCTCCAACACGCGCCTTCGGGGTGAACTCCCACTTCTTTGCTCGATTCAGGGCATTGACGTAGACTCCACGATCAAGAAAGAACCCGCACTGCTCGGCGAGTTCGGGAAGGGGGTTCTGCAATCCGTCGTACACACGGCCGAGCAGTCCCGGGCCAAGCTCAACGGCAAGCAGTTGTCCGCTGAACTCAACCTTGTCATTCACCCCGATACCGCGGGTCATCTCAAAAACCTGAAGCTCGGCACGGCCTCCACGGATCCGTATGACCTCACTCTTCAGACGCTTGCTTTCACCAGTCGTCGGATCATCAAGAAGAATATAGCCGACCTCGTTCAGGGATACGTCGCCGTCCATCTGCACCGAGACCATATTTCCGTTTACGCCTACAACCTGTCCGCTTGCCTGGCTCATACGTTTCCCTGCTCCTGATAGTAATCGTTCACAATTCTGTCGGTGGCCGCTCTGAATATCCGTTCTCCGTCATCTCTGTTGAATCGGCGCCTTCGCGCGACAATCTGCAGTTTCAGATAGTAGACAACCAGCATATCAAGATCAAAGAAGTGACCGACTTCCAGTTCATTCAGGAATTCCCAGCGCCCTCGATCGAGGACATTCTCGCCCGAAAGCGGCGATTCCTCGCCAAAAGCCTCACGAGCGATATCTGTGAGACCTGTTCGGTCGGTATCGTCTCTGCCGGCTTCGTCGGTACGGATATAGGCGGCCGCATCAGCCTCAAGCTTCCCGGCGCGCACCTTGACCAACTCGTTCCGAAGGCCGCGTTCGAATCTCTGCCAGCTCGTGACGACCGCGGGACTCGGCTCCAGTTCCAGCGGAGCATCGATCCGTGCGCTGGTCACCACTGCGTAATCGCGCGGGGTCAGGTGTTCCCGTGCAGACGCGAGGAACTCTTCCGGGGCGGCCGCATGATCACCGTCATAGGAAAGAAACGGGAGGCTGGCCACAAAAAAGTAGTACTGACTCACGATGCGCTCGACCGTCCTACGCCTGACTGCCGGCCGTCGCACCGGCAGCTTCTTTCAGAACTGCAGTCAAGCGGGGGCCGACGTATGCCGATAACGCTTCCGCCAGACTCTCCACGGTGAAATCGTAGTACAGCGCGCCGTCTTTCGTGGATACACGGAACCCCGACTTCACCGCGTCGCTCGGTTTGATCTCGGCCCCCGCGCTGATTCGCTCGGCCAGCCGATTGCGGAGCCGTTGCTCGAGTTGCTTCAGGTCGCCTTCGCTCAAAATGACGTCCAGGGGATCAGTCTTCCCCTGGCTCCATGCGTTTACAACGGTCACGATTGTGTTTTCAAGGATGTCCGCGGAGATTGCCTCACCGACAGCAGCATTCACAACGGACTTGAACATGGCCGTAAGCTGAGCCTGAACGCTCAGAATGAGATCGCGACCGGCCTGTTTCAGGGTCTCACGGCCGGATTGCTCCAGCTTGGCCTGCTCGGCCCGCGCTTCTTCAATCAGATCCCCGGCTCCTTTCTCGGCTTCGCCGGTAATTTGCCGGGCTTTTTCTTCGGCGGACGCGACAATTTGTTCGGCTTGTTTTTCAGCCGTTTGGACGCCTTCCGTCTTGATTGTCTCTATCAGTTCCTGCAGCTGAACATCCATGCTGACCTCGCGTATCGTTATTCTGGGACTCTGCAGATAGTAGCTACTCGGCTTCACTCAATCAAGTACAGATTGGAGATTCTGTTACAACTCACCAAGACGAAGATCCCCATGAATCTTGAAAATATTACGATCACGGGCAACGCGCAAGTCACGGCCGGGAAAATAAAACGGAAGCTTCTCGTTCACGAGATCAGCAGCTTCCTGTTCGATGAGTTCACGGATGTGCGAAGGTACACGCTCGAGCGTCACCATGTCCACCTGAACCACGTAGCCGCGGCCATACCATGATCCGTACCCTGCGGTGAAGCTTGCACCGACATTGAACAGCCCATCCTGGGCCTTGTTGGATGTCCTGCCTCGTGCCGGCCGGCTCGGATGAAGCTGGTAGTCCCGACCGTATTTCTCCTCCAGATAATCGTCAACGCTATCGAACAGCCGCTTGAGATCAGCCTCAAATTGAACGAGGGAAGGATGCTTCACTCACGAGATCCGCTAACGAGCGTGCAAAGCTCGTCAACTTCCGAATTCATGAGGAAATCCAGCGCTTGGGCCCCGACTCTCGCAATATCCGCCAATGCATCCCGTTCGCTCCCGCCCTGACCAACGAGGGGCTCACTTGAGAGCGTGATGAGCGATCGCCCGCCCACAGGGTCAAAGAGCGAAAACCGCACCACGGCATCGGCTTTCCAGATGTCATAGACCTTGTCCTGGTACACAACCTGCGAGATCTCGCGGACGTCCAGCACCGCAATCCCGAGAAACGCGGCATCGTTTGCCTCCAGAATCGTCCGGATGGCTTCCGGATCACCGGAACAAGCGCTCAGAAAG
>DAOWMR010000325.1 GCA_030642995.1 Spirochaetales bacterium | reverse complement strand
CGCTTCATCGGCATCGGCGAGCTCAAGATCACTCGTCAGTGCATTGCGCATCTCACCGATCAATTGAGCAAAGCGCACCGGTTTATTGACATACCCGTTGAACCAGAGCAATCGTTTCATCTTCGCATCGCCCCCCATCTTGCCGGTCGGACTGAGGAGAATCAGCGATGTCGCGTTTATTGATTTGTCTGCGTTGATTTCACTCGCGAGCTGCCATCCGTCCATGCCGGGGAGTTCCAGGTCCACCAGCGCCAGGTCAAACGGCCGGCTATTCTCGGATGACCGCCGGAGCTGCTCGAGTGCATCGACGCCTGAGACCGCGGTGGATCCGTCCGCTCCCAATCGATCCAGATAGCTCAGGAGCACTGTCCGTGACACGGCGTTGTCATCAATGAGAAGCACTCGCGCGCCTTCGCACACCCGTTCATCAGGAACCGGTGGCGCAATCACCGGAAACGGAATCTCAAACCAGAAGGTGGAACCCTTGCCATGCTCACTCTCCACGCCAATGGTCCCGTTCATCATTTCCACAAGGCTCTGACAGATTGAGAGCCCAAGTCCCGTTCCGCCGAATTTTCTCGTCGTCGACGAATCAACCTGATGGAACGCCTTGAACAACCGCCCCAGGTTCTCCTCCGGTATCCCGATTCCGCTATCGGTGACCTCAAACCTCACCCGTACAGCTTCATCGTCACTGGAAACCGCGGTGAGCGACAGCAGGATCTCTCCCTGAAGCGTGAACTTCACGGCGTTGTTGTACAGATTCACGATAATCTGCCGCAACCGGCCGGGGTCACCTTGCACTCGCTGCGGCAGCCCGGCGCCAATAGAGACGATTACCTCCAGCCCCTTCTTGTGGGCCTCAAGACTGAGCATGTCCACCGCTTCTTCGGTGCTTTCGACAAGCAGAAAATCGATTTTCTCAAGCGCGAGTTTGCCGGCCTCTATCTTGGAGAAGTCCAGGATATCATTGACGAGCCCGAGCAGGACTTCAGCAGAGAATCGAACCTGATCGGCATACTCGCCCTGCTCGGCATCCAACTCCGTTTCAAGCAGAAGCTCGTTCATTCCCGTAATCGTGTGGATTGGCGTCCGTATCTCATGACTCATATTCGCCAGGAAAGCCGATTTTGTTCTGGTAGCTCGTTCGGCGGATTCCTTGGCCTGCTTCAGACGACGTTCGGTCGTCTTCTGAAGCGTAACGTCGCGCACGTTTGCCAGGAGAAGAGGGTTGCCGTCTTCCTGACCAATCACGGACACGTCAAGCTGCCACATCCCCCGCCGGCGAGCATTGTCTGCGCGAACCAGCCAGCTGTAGCGCTCGCCGGGGTGACTGAGTGTCGCGATGCGATCCTGGGAAGTAGCTCGGTCTATCTCGGAGAGGAGGCTCCATAGCGTAGATGACGACCCGTTCGAATCGCTGTAGCCGGAAATCTCCGCAAACGATGGATTGGAAAGGATAATTTCACCGGTGGACCTGATTACCGCCATCCCAATAGACGAGTTACGAAACACGGCCTTGAAGAGATCGGTTGTGCCCGCCATCAGAAATTCGCCTTGAGTATTTCTTTCGCCTTGGTGAGCACCAGGACAGGATCCAGCGGCTTGATGATGTAGCTGGTGACTCCATTCTTGAACGCCTTCACGACAGTTTCGCGTTGCGAAAGCGCGGAAAGAACGATAATCGGCACATTCTTCCCCTGGCGCTTCATCTCGGTCATGACCTGGAAACCGTCCATCTCCGGCATCATGAGATCCAGAAATACCAGATCCATGGTCCCCGCCTCCGGATCGTCAACGAACTGTTTTCCGTTCTCGTACTCGCGGATTGAGAAGTTTGTGTCGGTCAAAACAGCCTTCACCAGTTCCCGTATGACAAAGTCGTCGTCCACGATAGCCACAGTGACGGCTTTCCCCAGGGTATTGAGGTCAAACCCGGAACTTCGGTCATCCTGGAACTTGATGTCGATTGTTTCTTCACCGTCCTTCTTGGGCGCAGACGCCTGAAAGAACTCCTGACCGACCGTGTTGCTCTCCTTGTCCATGAACGCATCGGCCTTCTTTCCGAGAAGACCATCCATGGCCTGTTCGAGACTGTCCGTCACTTCAATTCCTGCGTAGTCTGATCGGTCACCGACAAACTCGCGCATGTAGTCCGAGTTCGTGAGAATCTTGACCTGGTTCGTCCGGGCGTTGGTATGATCAAGGATATTCGAAAGCAGCGAGCCGAGCTTGATCGAATCCTCCTCGCCAACATCAATACTGGACATGATGATGAGCACTCTCGGGCTCTTCGCCTCGTACAGTTCCATGAGCTCAACAATCTTGTACTTCAGAAGCTCAATCTTCTCGGTGTTGAGGCCCTGCGCGATTTCTACAAAGAGGATCTCGTCGTTGAAATGGGCCTCAATCATGCACGGAGTCGTGTCGATGCTCAGTGCCACCCCGAGCAGTTCCGAGATTGTCTTGATGAGTGTGTCAATCCGAATCGGCTTGTTGAATATCTTTCTTACGCCGAGCTTTGCAACCTGGACGAGCTGATCCCTCTCTATTTTGCTGCTTGCCATGATCACAGGGATCGCGCTGGTGTTGGGGTCCTCGGCCTTCTTGCGGAGTAGGTCCGCCGCCGACATTCGCGTCAGGTAGTAGTCCATGATAAGAAGGTCTGGCGTTTCCCTTCGGAGCTTTGCGCTGCCGTCCAGCCCGTTGACCGCGGTCACGACCTCAAAGCCGAACTCCCCAAGCTTCTGGTTCAGGAAACCGCGAAAGAGGGCGGATTCGTCCACGACCATGATTTTCTTCACCGCAATCACCCCGTGTTACAGTTATAGTTCGTCGTATCTGGTTCGGCAAGACGAAAATCGGGACCCGCGGACCATCAAACTTGACCTGACAGCATTACCACCGTACGATGCTGGAATCATGAAACGTACATTCCTTCTGATCATTCTGCTGATTGTTGTTCTCGCAGGGGTTGGTGCGGAAGAAAGTCGATTTGACTCTTCAACCGCCCCCCGCTTCTGGGGAGTGACTCTGTTCGGTCGTTACAGTTTTGAACCGCCGGCCGTGAACGAGGTTGAGACCTCCGTAATCGCAGGGCTCAGCGCCGCCTATGAGACTATGGGGTACTATCGGGCGCCCGACGGATCGCTCTTCACGGACGGCGATGCTGGTTTCACCGCCGACCAGACCCTCTATAGCCAATTTGATCTCTACTGGCAGGTCGGCATCCAGCAGGGAATCCTGCCCCGCGCAGATCTGCCTCAGGACCAGGCCGTAGTGTTTGCCTACTATCGCGGTCGGTACGATCTGCCGTTTCGCGACGACCAACAACTCTATTTCTCGAGCAACCTGCCGGAGATAGACAGTGGCCTGCTGGGCTCGGTGCACACGGGGCTGGCCTACTCCAACGTGACCGACAGCGATGTTACGGGGACAAAGAGAGGCATGCACGCCGAGCTGGTCCTCGCGTGGGGGCCGTCGTTTCTGCACAATCAGATCCTCGGCTCGGCGGACTTCACCCGAACGACTCTCTCCGGGCGAGGGTTCATTCCACTCTATGCGCGAGACCCGAACGGCGAAAAGAACGTGTTTAGCTCCTACCTGGCGATGTTCGGGGCGGTAGACTGGGCAACCGGGGCGGACGTGCCGATGGCCGTCCGATCCAGCATCGGCACTCGGTCCGAACGACCTGGAACCGGTGGGTCAGTCCGCGGTTACGAATCGGGCCGATTTGACGCTACCCTCAAGGCGGTGGGTAATATTGAAGTCCGAGCCAACCTGCCTTCAATCGTACTGCCCGGCAAACTGCCTGTCCTTATGCCGGGCTTCCTGGTCTATACCGACGCGGGTTACTACAACGATCTGGACGGTTTTTCCCCGACAGCTGTTGAGGACTTGGGAACGCTCCT
>DAOWMR010000135.1 GCA_030642995.1 Spirochaetales bacterium | reverse complement strand
GTCCCGTAAAGGTTCAGTTCCGCGCCCGCGCTGAGGAACTCGTCGGGGCTCTCCCCGGGGTGGAGACGGTGAAGGTGAACCTCTCCAGCCGCAAGCCAACCCGCAAGCCGGCGGCCGAGAAAAGCGGCCTTGATACCGTAGACAGCATCGTCGCCGTCGCATCCGGAAAGGGCGGCGTCGGCAAGTCCACCATCGCCGCGGCAATGGCCATGGAACTCGTGCGCCAGGGCTGCCGTGTTGGATTGCTGGACATGGACATCTACGGCCCATCTATTCCTACGCTCTTTGAACATCATGAAGTCGGTCTTTCGGCCGACGAGAGTCAGATGGTCATCCCGGAAAACAAAGACGGCCTGCTCGTCATGTCCTTTGGGTTCTGGCTTGGCTCGCAGCCCGCAATCATGAGGGGCCCGATGGTCACCAATTACGTCCGGCAGTTCCTCCACCAGGTGAAGTGGGGAACCTTGGATTATCTCTTCATGGATCTCCCTCCCGGAACCGGAGATGTCCAGATCACCCTCACGCAGAATACCCAGATGGACGGAGCCGTCATCGTGACAACACCGCACGTACTCTCCGCTGCAGACGTCGGCAAGGCCATCCAGATGTTTGACAAGGTCTCAGTGCCTATCCTCGGTGTTATTGAAAACATGACCTATTTCGAGGCGCCGGATACCGGCAAGCGCTACGATGTCTTCGGACAGGGTGCGGCCCAGCGCCTTGCAGAGCACTACGGACTGCCCATCCTCGGCCGGCTACCTATCTCCGCGAAGCAGTTCGGCGGGCCAACCACGCGAAGCCCTCAATCGCCGGAGCTGCAGGCCGCGGTGGAACAGACAATTCGATATCTCGGAATGGCCCGTGCCGGCCTCTCCCACCCGGAAGAGGAGCACGACGAGCACACCCTCTCCCTTGTCTGGCCGAACGGTGAAAAAGTGACCGTCGACCATCGGACACTCAGAGCAGGCTGCCAGTGCGCAGTCTGCGTTGACGAGTATTCCGGCGAATCGCTTCTGAATCTCGCTTCCATCCCTGAGGACATTCACCCGAATGCTGTCGAGCGTGTTGGGAACTACGCATTGAGTATTGACTGGAGCGACGGCCACACGACAGGGTTCTTCCCCTACTCCCGAATTCGAGAACTCGCCGGTAGAACCGAGTAGATCCAGACTCATCATTGCCCGTTGGAGGTCCCGTGCGCTACACCGTAGTAAACCTTTCCGGAACATACCGGGAATCCGCACCACCGGTCAGATCGCCGCTTGTCTCCCTTTCCGGAAAAGCGTTTCGGTTCGATAGGTTCTTCCTCCAGACGAAATCCCTTATTGCGTCACGACGGGTAGACCGTGTGCTGGTCGTGATAGATTCATCCTTCAAGGTGGGATTCGTTGCCGGACTTGAATCGATTCGGGATCTCCTCGGCCGGCTTGTCGACGCAGGCAAAGAGGTCTGGTTCCACTCAACCGACTACACCGACGCACATCTCTATCTTGCGTCCCGTTGTACGCACCGCGTCATGCACCCCCTCGGAGCGATGCGCTGCGTGGGTCTCTTTCGAACCGCGTTCTTCTTCAAGAGAGTATTGGACCGGTACGGCGTCCAGATTCGGGTGGCTCGCCGCGGCCGCTACAAGAGTGCGTCGGACAGATTTCTCCTGGAATCAATTGATCCGTTGAATCGCCGGCAATATCAGGCATGGATGGATATGGGCGCGAAAACGCTCCACGAGTCCATCATCGAGGGTTACGGCAAACCGCGTGAGGACCTCGAGTCCCTTCTTCAGGGGCAGGTTCTGGACGCGCAGTCCGCGCTGACCGACGGTTGGGTTGACCAGGTAAGCACCCTCGGGGATCTCATCGCGGAGTGGCGGAAACAGAAGCACCGAACACGACGCCTGAAGACCCCTCACCACATTGGGCGGGGAAAGACAGTTGCCGTTCTCGTCATCGAGGGCGCCATCAGGCGCGGCAAGTCCAGCTTCAATCCGCTCTTCGGCGCTTCGGTGGGGTCGGAATCCGTTGTCAAGTCCATCAAGGCGTTGGAAAAGCGCAAATCAATTCGCTCCGTTGTCCTGCGGATCAACACCGGCGGCGGTGATGCCGCCGCAAGCGAGGAGATTCGAGCCGCACTCGGCCGCCTGGCGGCCGTCAAACCACTGGTTGTCTCCATGAGCGAAGTGGCAGGCTCGGGCGGTTACTGGATCGCCACGCCGGGCTCCAGGATATTCGCCGAGGCGTCAACGCTCACCGGCAGCATCGGAGTCATCGCCCTCTCCGTCGCCTTCCGCGACCCGCTGGAGCACTTCGGTGTCACACACTCCGTTCTCACAACCCACGACCACGCAGACGCCCAATCCGGCATGCGCCCTCTCTCGGAGGCCGAATTCACCCAGCTGGACCGGCATGTAGAGTCCATCTATTCCCGGTTTCTCAAACTTGTCTCAGAATCTCGCAGTCAGGATGTCCACACCGTGAGAGAACACGCCGAGGGCCGGGTCTGGTCTGGATCTGATGCGCTGAAGATCGGACTCGTGGATCAGGTGGGCGGACTGGATGCGGCCATTGACAGTGCAAGAAACGCAGCCGGCCTCGATCACGCACGCGTGACATTCTACCCGCGAATCAAGCGTTCATTCCTGCAACGATTGGTCGCACGGCCGTTCGCGAGCCTCTCTCTCCCGACAACGGGTCCGGCCGGTATACGCGATGTGTTTGAGCTCGCCGGGAAGCCGCTGCTGATCCAGCCCGAGTCCGTTGTGCCGCTATTCGGAACCGACGGTATCAGCTCCGGCGTCGGGGCCCTGGACGTTCGGAGTTTCGATCTCTTCGACGCAGATCTCTAGATCAAATATCCTGTAGGGATCCAGGTAGTCCATCTCCCGACTCGCCAGTTCTCCCAGCCCGCCCCGATAGCCCTGCATCAGCTGGTAGTGCTCGGCCGACATCACCACCCGGACCGGCTTCCGGCCCGCTTCGACCAGTTCCGATCGCTGACGATAGATCTCAACGATGAGTTCTTCCGCTCGCACCCTCAGTTGAACAGCGCGAGGAGATTGTACCGCTGGAACACACCCACCCCGATGAGCGACACGACGGCCATGATCTTGATCAGGATATCGAGCGACGGCCCGACCGTGTCCTTCAGCGGGTCACCAACGGTGTCGCCAACGACGCCGGCCGCATGTGCCTCAGATCCCTTACCACCGTAATGCCCGTGCTCTATGTACTTCTTGCCGTTATCCCAGGCGCCACCAGCGTTGGCCGTATACAGCGCGAGCATGATTGCCGAAAGCGTCGCGCCAATGAGCAGGCCGCCGACGAACTCCGGCCCGAGAAGGAACCCGGTCAACAGAGGCGTCAGCACAGCGATCAACGCAGGGCCTTTCATTTCCGAGAGTGCTCCGGCGGACGAAATCTCAACGCAGAGCCTATAGTCCGGCTTCGACTCCCCGGTCAGGATCTTCGGATCCGCTTTGAACTGGCGTCGCACCTCATCCACCATCTGACGAGCCGCCTTGGCCACTGCTTCAATGAGTATCCCCGAGAAGAGATACGGCAATCCCGCGCCCACCAGCCCGCCGGCCAGGGTCATCGGTGTGATCATGTTCAGTACAAGTTTGAAACCGATCACCGAGTCCGGGCGAACCTGCGAATAGAGGTACGAGGCAAACAAGGACAGGGCCGCCAGGGCCGCAGACCCAATGGCGAAACCTTTGCCGATTGCCGCCGTGGTGTTGCCCACGGAGTCCAGTTCGTCGGTGATCTCTCGCACCTTCGGGTCAAGCCGACACATCTCGCTGATGCCCCCCGCGTTATCGGCAATGGGACCGTACGTATCCACCGATACCGTAGCGACCACGAACGACAGCATTCCAACCGCCGCCATCGCCACACCGTACAGACCGGCAAGCGCGTTTGCACCAATGACCGTCAGAGCAAGCATGATAATCGGAAAGAAAGTCGATTTCATGCCGACCGCCATTCCCTCGGTTATCGTGAGCGCTGCGCCCTGTCGGCTCGCCGCAGCTATCCGCTGTGTCGGACCGTAGTCGTAGCTCGTGTAGTACTCAGCAAGCCGACCAATGACAATGCCGCTTATGATGCCTAGAATCGCAGCGAGCCAGGGCGACATAACACCGGCGTTGAACGACAGAATCTGCGGGAACTGCTCGCCCCGAAACACGAAATAGGTTAGCACGCCGTTCCCGATCAATGTGAGTCCGGCGCTCACCCATGTAGCAACATTCAGTTCATGATGAGGTTTGTCTGAAATCTTCTTCACCAGAGTGATGAAGACGCCGATCATGCTGGAAACCACCCCGACAGAAGCGAACATAATCGGAAAACTGATCAGCTTGGAGACCAGTGACGGCGCGAAGTCACCACCCGACTGCGTTGTGATGTAGAACATGTACGCCGCCAACACCACACTGGATATCAGCGATCCCACGTAGCTCTCGAGCAGGTCCGCGCCGAGCCCGGCCACGTCACCAACATTGTCGCCGACGTTGTCGGCGATCGTTGCAGGATTGCGTGGATCGTCCTCGGGTATGTGAGCCTCAGTCTTGCCGACGAGATCCGCACCCATGTCCGCGGCTTTCGTGAAGATTCCGCCGCCAACGCGGTGGAACATGGCAATGATGGAGCAACCGAGGGCGTAGCCGGAGACTGTCATGGTGAACGGAATAGAATGAATCCCGAGCCAATTGGCCTCCACCATGAGGTTCACCGGGTCGGACTGCCCGAGGAGCCGCCCAAACACGGCGTATAGAATCCCAAGCCCGAGCAGGGCAAATCCGCCTACGGCAAGCCCCATCACGCTCCCTCCGCGGAAAGCAACCTGAAGTGTCTTTCCGAGACTTGACGTCTCACGCGCGCGATTGGCAACCCGGACATTGGCCAGGGTGGCGGTGCGCATTCCGATCCACCCGGCTGAGCCGCTCATCAAGGCGCCGAGGATGAATGCAACCCCGGTATACCATGACATCACCAGTCCGAGCAGCACGGCGATAGCCAGTACGATCCCCAGGATTATTCGGTATTCATGACGAAGGAACGCGTCCGCGCCCTCCTGGATCGCCCCCGCAATCTCCTGCATGAGGGGCGTTCCAGCGTCCAGGCGCTTGACTCCGTAGAAATTGATGGCAGCGAATGCAAGAGCACCTACCACCGCGACAATGACGAATCCCAGCATTAGCGACATCCTCTCTGTATCTGATTGCCGGCACGTGACCGTTGCCGCGGATCGTACCATACTTGCTCTCTCAGTTTCAATTCACACTTGAACACACTCCACTGAGGTGATATGAAAGCGCAGTATGCGAAGGGAACGACTTGGTGACGATGGATGGTCCGACTTCAAGCCGCGGGAACACGCGGTGATCCTCTTTGTGCTGGATGGAGATCAGATCCTGCTGATAGACAAGAAGCGGGGTCTCGGACACGGGAAGGTGAATGGTCCCGGGGGGCGGCTTGAATCGGGAGAGTCGCCATATGAGGCCGCAGTGCGAGAAACCAGCGAAGAGGTTGGACTTGTGGTGGGTCAACTCACCGAGCAGGCGCTCCTGCAGTTCGTTTTCACGAACGGTTACACACTGGAAGTCACGGTGTTCACTACGGAATCGTATTCAGGTGAGATGATGGAAACGGACGAAGCACGGCCGTTCTGGTGCAAACGAGTCGAGATTCCCTACGATCGGATGTGGGACGACGACCGAATATGGCTGCCGAAGGTCCTTGCCGGAGAGTACGTGCGCGGTCGGTTCGTATTTGACGATGACGTTCTGCTTCAATCGGCGATTTCCGTTCGCTGACCGGACTCACGGGTATTCGCAAACCTCACGCCAAGTTTCCCGTGTTCCTTCACCCGATACATTGCTCTGTCGGCGGCGCCGAGCAGGTCATCGGAGGTTTCCCCGTCCCGTGGGAACATGCTCGCCCCAACGCTTGCCCCAAGCCTGCAAATCTGATCTCCAACCGAAATTGGTAGCGATAGTGACTCCAGCACCTTCCGTGCAATTGTCTCCAGACCGCTACGGCTCTCAATATCACGCACGATAATGACGAACTCGTCCCCGCCGATTCTGGCTACAGTGTCCGATGATCGAACTGTTGCACACAACCGTTCGGCAACGCTCACAAGAACCGTGTCCCCTATCGCATGCCCAAAGGTATCGTTCACCGGCTTGAAATCATCCAGATCCAGATAGAGCACCCCAAATTTCCGACGCTGGCGACGCGCCAAAGGGATGTGTTCGTTCAGGAGTTCATTGAGCAAGCGCCGGTTCGGGAGCTGCGTCAGATTGTCGTGATTGGCCATGTGAGCTATTCGATCGTACGCACACTCAAGTTCAGCCTTCTCACCCAGTATCGCTTCGTTCAGGTGTTGAATGGTCGCGTGCTTTCGTGAATTGTCGAGCGCGATGGCAATGAAAGCAGCGAGTGCTCGCAGGAGCTCAATCTGCTCATCAGAATATGCCCGCTTCTGTTGGCTCTGAACGGTGAGTACGCCGACAACCCGGTTCTCGATTGTCAGAGGTAGATACACCAGCGACTTGGTGTTCCTGCTGGTCAGCGGCGTTCGACGTCTCACGAAGGCCTTGTACTCACGAGCCGCGTCGCCGATCACGATCTCTCTGCAATTCCTCACCGTCCAAGCTCCGAAACTATCGATGTCGTCAACACTTCGCACAAAGGGTGTAACGTGCTGCGACTCCTCGATGAAGAGAGCGAAGTCCAGCGTCCTTTCCGACTCATCATGCAGGGCAATCCCGAATACCGAGGCATCCATCAAACCGTTGACCCGCTCGTAGAGCAATTCGGTCAACTCGTCAAGATCCAGGGAGGCGGTGATCTCACGGGCGATCTCATTGATGAGTTTCATTCGACTGTTCGCCGCTTCAAGCTGGTCCGTTTTGTCCGCCAGCTCCACATTCCTGAGCCTGAATATTTCAGCTTCCGAGCGACTCCGTTCGAGTTCGTTCTCGGTACGCATTGCGGCCATGCGCTTCAGCGCTCGCTCGCTGGAAACCCGTCCCTGCAACTCGTAGAGTCTCTTCCGAATGGCAAGTGCCTGCTCGAGTTCTCCGCTTTCCTCGTGTATCTCCGCCAACTGCATGTATGCGGGCAACGAGGCAAGCGGCGTTCCAATCTTTTCCGACAGCTCGCTCGCACGATGCAGGGTTTCTCGGGCCTCGACAAGTCGTCCCTTGCTGATCCAGAGCGTCCCCAGATTGTTCAG
>DAOWMR010000015.1 GCA_030642995.1 Spirochaetales bacterium | reverse complement strand
GCGCAGCTGCATCAATCGACTCCTGTACAGTATCAAGAGACCGGGCTCGCTCCTTGTCATCCAGGGAGGCGATATTCAAACCGTCAAATGCGGTGTGCATGGACAGGTTGATTCCGAAATCATCAGCCTGTTTCCGAATATCGACATATCTGCGCGATCTACTTCGATAACAGAGAGGTGGTTCGTATTTGAACTCGACCCAGGAGAGTTTGAGCTCGGCCGCTAGTTCAAGAAAATCAAGATAGTCTCTGGAATACTCCTGATAGCAAACTGCGCCGAGGAGAATTTCGTGGTTCATTGATCGTTTTCATGTGATATCAGTGAGGAAAAGTCACTGAAATAATGTTTTTGCCTCATATCACTCAACTCCTGTAATGCCTTCACAGCCTTGTTCCCGAGCTTGCTGGCTACGCCATTTATCAGGGCGTTGTTGATGGCCATTGGGACAACCTGAGAATGGAAGGTCCCGGCTGAGCCCCTCGGAGCAAAAAGAACGATTTTGGCGTGACGAATCATCGGCGGCACGAGGGAATCAGTCATGAGGAGAACAGGAACCTCCCGTTCAGCACTCACCTCCATGAGCCGCCTGAAGTCTATTGTTGGTTTATAGAAATGATAGGCGATTATGAGATCGCTCTTTTCTATCTGCAGGAATTTTTCAAAGAGATTTTTTCCCGAAACGGATTGCTGTATGGCTTTCAACTTGAAACGGGAGAGACGAAAGGTGAGATGATTGGCAAGGCATTCATTCCCTCCGTTACCGAAAAGAAATATCCGCTCGGCCTGAACGATCGCTTCAACAGCTTGAACAAAACTATCGTTGTCAACTGCCTGGAGCGATTCCTCCAGCAGCTGTATCTCACGTGCCGCATGGCTCTTATACAGAAGAGGGTCATCGGGGAATTCTTCAATGGATCGTCTCATCCGTGCCCCGGGAGTAAGATATTCCCGGTAGTACTTCACCAGGTCTTCCTTCAGTTCGGGGAAGCCCTTGTGCCCCAGATGCTGAGCAAACCGGACAATCGTAGCTTCGCTCACCCCGAGAAAATTCGCGAGCTGGGTAATTGAAAAGAAGACGATCTCGTCGCACCGATTGATGATCCCATCAGCAATCTTCTTCTGCTGTCTAGACAGATCGTCATATACTTCAATGATCTGATGATAGCTGTCTGATTTTGTTATCATTTCGGTTCCTTCCCGTTCTCTTTCGGTGTTTCCCATTATGGGTACCGAAATATTCCTTTGTCAACGATTTTTGGAAAGTTTCTTTCTTCTTGCTCAATCACTGCAAGTTTTATTTCTGTTTTGGGGGATGATGTCGCCCGTCGGCGTTGATCGTGCTGCCCCCGCGATTGACCTGGGTCAATTACTCTTTCGAATTTATCTGCGATTCTCATGACACTAGAACGCAATTTTTTTCCTAGGAGAGTGAAAATGAAAGAAACTTCACAGAAAAACCGAACGGTCATGTCGGTTCTCGCCATTGTTATTGGCCTGTTGATGGTGGGCGTGGTCCCTTTCATCGTCCAGAAATCGCTTGAACGAGTATTGGTCGGGTTGATCGATCATATCAACGCCGGTCACCCCACGTTTGAAAGCGGGATTCCGCTCTTTGATTTCTTCTATCCGATCTGGCGAGCCGTCATTTTTGTCGCAGGCGCCGCCCTGATCGTGATCTCACAAGAAATCAGGAAAGGCGAAGAGTGGACCTATCCGCTTGCCGTAACTCTGTTTGCGCTGCCTGCAATTGGCGGTATGTTCATGTTCCTCCCGTACGTCAGTTGGGTGGACGGCTTCCCGATCCCGCTGTTGATTTCGGTCACTGGTCTGGTAGGTTATTGGAGCTTCATTTTCCTGCGCAAGGCCGAAAGAATGCAAAAGTGGACTCGTTTCGGCGCCCTGACTTTCATCGGCATGTTGGCTACTCACGCCTTCACCATCGGTATTGGCGCCCAGCGAACCATGTGGACCCGCCCTGGATATCCCATGTATCAGGACTTCACGTGGTGGTTGTTCAGCTGGGCCGGTGAGGTTAACTGGGTGGCGGTTATCCTGCTGGTCATCTCCATTCCGCTGTTGGCTGTCGGCAAACGCAAAGGCTGGTGGTTTGCCGTCATTGCTGCGGTTGCCATCCTGGCGATTGACGCCCCCACGCAGTTTATCCGCACGAAGACGATGGACTATCTTTACGGTGCACTGTTGTCCATCGGCGTCCTTTTCTTCACGTTGGTTCCGTATTTCAAGAAGAAGCTGATCAAGGATGATCAATAGGAGAATCATCATGAAAGGAAACAATAAGCTCGGTATTGTACTCGCCATAGTCGGTGTCCTGACCGGATTGCTGACATTCTACTTGATGGCGGACATCTACAACCCGACCATTGCGGGCAAAATTGCCGGTGGTCGCCCGGATGAAGCCGTTACTGTTCAGATCGTCTTCGCCCTGCTTGGCTGGCTGGGCATAACTGCCGGCGCATTGTGGGGGGCCGTGCTCTACGGCTTCGTGAAAAAACTGGAATGGGCCTGGTTCTGGGGTACTGTGGCGGCCACCGTCCAGATGCTTGTCGGCTTTTTCCCGATCATCCCACCCTCCAGCATCGGGATGCCTTTTCCCACGATTTGGGTCTTCCTGCTGGCGACCGTTCTATGGTTTGGTATGCTGCTGATTGGCCGTGTCAAAATGAAGGTCATCGCCCTGCTCTTTGTGGCCGGTTTGGCATATGTCTTGACGTTTATGGACGGGGTCGGCGTGATTGCCTATTTCCAGTTGTCCGTGGACGATAGCTTCATGAACGGTATGTTTGCCATGTCGCAGCAAGTTACCTGGTGGGGCGCCGCCGCCTGGGCAATGTTCATCTTTGCTGTCCTCAAGAAGAAGAAGTGGACTGTGCCGTTGGGTGTTTTTGCAGCCATGATGTCCATGATGGGTGCTTACCCGATGGGAATCACCAACACGGTGCAATTGGGTCGATTCTCAATGTTCTTGCCGGCTCCGGTTATCAGCACGGTGCTTCTTGTCATCATCTTGCTGCCAGGCACACAGAAGCTGATTGCAGACTCCGGTGAACACGAAAGTTGATCTGAAGTCAGGGTAAATCCTTCTTCTGCCTTCGCCCGCGAGATCGCCCCTCTCTGGTTCTTGCCGGAGAGGGGGTGGTTTCCTTGGAACTTGACCTTGGTCAAGGACTCTCTCGATATTTCATGATAACTTCGTGGAACCTTTCACAATCAAGTTGACTGTTTGTCCCTATTTGGAGGCATAGATATGCAAGGACTAAAAAAACGACTTACCTATCTCTTCACTTCGACCAAGGGATTGGCGCTGGTCGCAATGGCTGTCGTTGCGGTGGCAACCGCCGTCTGGGGAACGCTCTCCGGCCCGATGGTCGAATGGGGTGTCAGAGACATCACCGTCCGCCTCCTCAATATGGATTTGGTTCAGGCTGAACGTGAAGGGCGAATCATCATGCTCTATCACACCATTGCCATGACGATCCTGGCAATTGAAGTGTATTTCATCACCGGTATGGTGCCGATGAAAAAACACGAACAGACCATGATCAACACCACCATCACCATCGGCTATTTGACGGCTATCATTTTCGGCTTGATCTTTGGCTACTTTGGCCACAATTTCGTCTACCACGGTCTGTTCCTGGTTGGCCAGTCGTTAGTCTTCTTCGCGGGTTTGCTGTTAGGCGCCGCGTTGTGGCCCTGGAAAAAGGAATACCTCTTGCCGGAGGATTCGCCCTACGCACACACCCGGAAAGGTATTGATCTGGAGCGAGCCGCCTTCTTCGTGATGGTTGCTGCCGCGTTGATCTCCGCTTCTTTTGGCGCGGTGACCGGCTCGTATTGGGGTAACGGCCACGAAACCTTCCTGGCGGAAGACCTGATCCGCATCCCCCTGAAGACAGCTTTGCAGAAGGCCATTGTAGGCCACCTGCATATCATGCTGACCCTGATCGCGGTCGCCCTCACATTGATTGTGGGCCGCTGGATGAAGTTCAAAGGGATCTTCCACAAGATCGCCATGTGGCTGATGATTTCCGGCACAATTGTGATCACGATTGGCGCGCTGTCCATTGTGTGGTTCACGTGGGCACACAACATCATCTATATTGGGTCCGTCCTGGTGATGACAGCCGCCCTGCTATATGTGATCTTCTCCTGGGATCAACAAATCAAGAATCGCATCGCGGAACTGGGTATCGAAAAACCCAACGCCTGGCAGAAAATCAAGGCGCTCCTGCACGACCCGTTGAAGTTCGGCCCGGGTTGGCAGATGGTCTTCATGAATTTTACCGTCAGTGGCGTTGGCATTTTTCTGGCAGTCAAATTGGAGGAGATATTCCGTGTCTGGCCGCATCGGGAAGAACGGGTCACCCTTACCGGACACTGGCACATCCTCGCAGCGCTGATCGCAACCATCATCCTGATGTATTTCGCGGATCTGTCGGGCCTGAAGGGCAAAGCCCGCAAATGGTTCGGGTGGGTATTGATCCTGATGTCCGATCTGGCTTTTGGCGCGGTGACTATCTTTTCGATGAAGCGCCTCTTCGTCACCGAAGTTGCGCAGCAATCCATCGTCAACTGGACCATGCTGTTGACCGATATCGGCCTGGGGGTTGTGCTCATCATTCTGTGTGTCTTCATGCTGTGGCGATTGTACGATCTCCTCACCAGGAACGGCCGCTGGGCGCAGGAACTGGCGGCTGAGACGAAACTCAGCGCCGAGTCTGAAATCGCAGAACAGAAGCGAAAACTGGAAAAACTCGAAGAAACCCTGAAGGGGGTGTCAGAATGAAACGTTTGATACATCTCATGATCTTGCTTACGGTGCTTGCTTTGTTGACAACCGCCTGTACGCCGACATCCAGCGTCGGAGCAATTGTACCGCCCTCTATCGATACCGGGATTGACCCCGATTCCTGGGCTGTCATTCCCGCCGGTGAGTTCCCCTACGGGCAGCACGATCACATGACCATGGTCGACTACGACTATGAGATCATGGTCACCGACGTAACCAACCAACAGTATGCCGATTTTCTCAACGAAGCTTTGGCTGCCGGCGAGATTGGTGTGGGTGAGGTGGAAGTTGAGTTCGGGGAATCCGTTGCGGTTCTTGAAGGTGTGTATGGTTTCTATGCAGGCGAACCTTTCCAGGGTTACAAGCACGAGTTTGAAATCAAGGCCGGGGACAAACTCTACATCCCGCTGGATGAAGAAGGCTTGCGGTTGACCTTTAATGGGCAATCATTCACAGCAATCCCTGAATACGCCAATCACCCCATGACAATGGTCTCATGGTTCGGCGCCAATGCGTACGCCGAGTTCTACGGTTGGCGGCTCCCCAGTGATACCGAATGGGAGAAAGCCGCTCGTGGTACCAAACTAGTGGACGGGTATGGATTGCCTTTCCCCTGGGGCACTGAAATTCATGGCAACAACGCCAATTCCTATTCTTCTTTCGACTTGTTCGAAAAGATGTTTGGGAAGCTGGGCAATACCACTCCCGTGGGTTTCTACAACGGTGACACCTACGAAGATTACGAAACACTCGATTCGGCCAGCCCGTACGGCCTCTATGACATGGCCGGGAATGTCTGGCAGTGGGTTGGAGATGATTTCTCGAACCAGCATTATCGTCATATGCGCGGCGGCAGTTTTTATACCTATGAAATGGATCTGCGTGTCTGGAAACAGAATAGCGCCGGGCCGGTGTACTATGGTCCGGCAGTTGGATTCCGTTGTGCTCGCAATCCCTAATGTGCCGTGACTGGTTGGGGACGCTTCCCGATACGCACTTGCAGTTTGGGAAACACCAACAGACTTATCCCCGCCAGCATCAACACCACGCCACCCACAATCAGGGGCACCAACAGGACATTCACCCAATTGTAGCCGGCAGAAGTATGCGTCGGGCCGGCCCACATGGGCGTCGCAACGACGGCCAATCCACACACACTCATCGCCAGACCGGCTGCCGTTCCAGCCCCCGATCCCGCAGATGGTTTCCCGGAGTTGATCGCCTGCCAGATGCCGGGAATCCGCAGCAATAGCAGGACGACGAGTGTGAGTACTGAGAGATAAACCCGGACGGTACCCGGCATACCGGTTCCCCGCAACATGGTCGAGTAATACACGTGCGTACCACCCACGACAATACCTGCGATCAGCGTGAACAGCGTGGCCAGGTACGCCCACTTCTTGCGTCGTATCATGCCATAAACATCCACGACAGCAACGAGCGCGACCATAATCGTGAGAACGACAATCGCCTTGTAGAGCGGTTTGTACGGCTCAAAGTTGGCAAATTCCGCGTATTGCTCGGCGTTCCAGGCAACGCAGTACGTACCGATGCCGCTCACCAGCGTTATTGCCGCCGTCAGTCCAATCAGTATGATTGCGATCACCCACAAGATCTTGGCCATTGTATTCATCACTCATCACTCCTTTCCAACTCAGATGGTCGCACGAGCCAAACATAGTAGTGCAGGCTCGACAAGAATAAGCCGCCACCAATGCCGATGTACATGATGGCCAGATACTGCTTTGGCAGCGGTGAGTTACGGAGAAAGATGCCCAAACCGATCATAACCGGGATAATGATGTAGCTTTGCCAACTCTGAAATGCCCAGATGAATACTCGGCCTTCGAGCAGCGAAATGCGTTTGATGTTCTTCTTCGCAAGATTAGAGAAGCCAAAACGGTAGATCACCAGCGCAAATAGAACCGCTGCGATTGCGAGAAGAACGGTACGTAATGAGGGTAACGCCTTGAGCCAACCATAAGCCAGAAAAACCAGGTAGCCACCGACGCCACTCCACATGATCCCTGCCAGTGCATAGAGCCGGCGTTCATTCCCAACCATCTCAATCCCTCACCGCATCGCCAACCCGGCCACGAATGCCGCCGTCATGAACAGCAGCAACACGGGCAGCACGGTGAAAATCGTATCTCTTGACAGGATAGGCCTGCCCAATTTCAGGAAGAGGAGCAGCGACCCGCCGGTGCCAATTAACGCCCCGCCGACTCCCACCAACGCGAAGCCCGGCGAAGTCTTTCCCTGCACGGCAATAATGATCGGCAGGCTGAAGATCAACAGCCCGGCGATCCCGTGTACCGTAGCCAGAACGACCGTCGCAACAGCACCGGAGGCGGTATACCGGGTGACGGCAAGCGCACCGAATCCGACGACGGCAAACGCCATGTACACCGTCCTGACAGACGGCAGATATTCAGCGATGAGTGCCAGCGACAAGATGAGCGGGATGGTCGCAGCCACGATGACGACCAGCTTGCTGTCCAGGATGTCAAACCCAAAGATGATGAACAGCAGCGCGGCGAACATAAGCACGCCGAAGGCGATCGTGTAGCACAAGACGGTCAGCGTGCAGAATCCCTCGATCCCCACGACTATCTGATAGGCCGCTAACACTCCGACGATCAGAAGCACTATCCGGTCAAGGACGGAGATCTTTTTCATATCGCCCCCAGGACGAGCAAGAGCATCAGACTCAACATGTAGATCGATGCGTACTTGAAGAGACCAAAGTTCATCTTCTCTGAAGGACGGGCCACGCTGTAGACGGCCATCAGGAGTAGCGCTGTGCTGAGCACAGCCAGCAACCGCAAGTATCCCCAGGTCATGCCGAGAAGCATTACTGCTCCACCCATCGTCAGAGCCGCAATGAGACTGGACACCGCGATAGTCACCCGCGTCATCTGAAAACTGTAGGCTAAGGGGAACGTGGGCACGCCCGCGGTCTGATAGTCATCATGATAGCGCATGTTGAACGTCATGATGTGGGTGGGAATCCAGAACAGTATCCCCAGCGACAGCAAAACTCCGATCAGGTCAATCTGCCCCACTCCCGTCAGAGCGGCAATGCCAAGCACCCGCCCGGCCAGGATCGGCATCCCGCCGGAGATCCCACCCCACACAATGGACCAGGCGGTGCGTCGTTTGAGCCAGATCGTGTAGACCACGACGTCAATGAACAGCCCGGCAAACACAACGAGTCCGTAGAGCGGTTGCATAGCTACGGCCCACCCCACTCCCAGTATGGAAAGCACAAGGCCGAGCACGACAGTCTCACGCGGGCTGACCCCGCCTGATGGCAACGGGCGCCAATACGTGCGCAGCATTTTCGCGTCGATGTCGCGGTCGTACCACATGTTGAGAACGGTGCTGCCGCTTATCGCCAGAAACAGGCTGCCGGACATGCCTAGTAGCGTCCGCCAGTCCAGAGCCGGGCAACGGGCGCTCATGAAGCCCGCCACGCCGGTCGCAAGGAGCAATCCGGTCTGGAGACTCTTGATCAGCTTCCAGTAGAGACGCAGTTTGGCCGTCAGATGTTTGCGTGTGTCGTCAATGGTTCGTCGTTGCGTGGCCATCCGATTTTCCCTGTGTGATTGTCCGGCGGTGTTGCGCATCCAGACCTTGAAATTGTACTCGAATTTAACCTTGCTGCCACCACGCAGAATACACTTGCTGTAAATCGAAACCTGCCCTATACTTCTATTGTACTAACGATTCAGTACAACAGGGGTTCGGTCTATGACAACTGAACGGCAACCCGGCGGTATTCATTTTCTCCTCGATCCGACGAGCGGAGTTCCTTTCTACCGGCAAATCATTATGCAGACACAATTGGCCATCGCCGACGGCAGATTGCGGACGGGAAACCAATTGCCGACGGTGCGAGCCCTGGCGGTGGACCTGAAGATCAACCCGAATACCGTCGCACGGGCGTACAGCGAGCTGGAAATCCGCGGGATCGTCAATACGCAGCAGGGTACGGGCACTTTCATCAGCGAGAAGAAAATCGAGCTTACGGCCCAGGAACGTAAACAGATTCTGGCGGGGTTGGTTCGCACTTTCCTGGCCACGGCTTCTTCGTATGGATTCAGCGTTGTTGAAGCGGCTGAGTATCTCTCGATCCTCAAGGAGGATGCAACCACATGAACATGACAAAGGCAATTGGGTCTCACTCGAACCTGTTTACGGCACAGAGGAAAACTCATCCAAACGGACGCCAACGGGGGCATTTCAGATTCAACACCATATCGGCGTTGGTCATCCTGGTTTTCATCGCCCTCGGTCTTGGAGTTCAGGCACTGATAACCTCGCTCCCGGACCCCGAGACGACGTCGTACCTGGCCGCCGGAGTCATCGCAGCCGCCGCCGTATTGTTTATCCTGCCGTACTGGCCGATGGTTATCGCCATCATCGCCGGTATCTGGGCGGTGCTGCCCGTAGTGTTCGGCACCGATCTGCAGTATGCGGCAGCCGTGCTGACAATCGGCTTTCTCATCGCGCCGGGCGTGGAGGTAATCAGCCAGTGGGACAAAATCATCGTGTTGCGGCTGGGCAAGTTCCACAAGGTGCGGGGCCCCGGCGCGCTGCTCCTGTTTCCGCTCATCGATTCGGCCGCCAGCTATGTGGATACGAGAATCCGGGTGACAGACTTTTCGGCGGAGAAGAGCCTCACGCGGGACACCGTCCCGGTGAATGTAGACGCGCTGGCTTTCTGGATGGTCTGGGACGCGCAAAAAGCCGTGCTCGAAGTGGAGAACTTCGAGGAGGCGGTGTCGCTCAGCGCACAAACTGCCCTCAGGGCAAGCATTGGTTCAAATGATCTGACCACGCTGCTCAGCGAACGAGAAAGGCTCGGCGGCGAGATCCAGCAGATCGTCGATGCCAAGACCAACCCATGGGGAATCACCATCATCTCCGTCGAGTTCAAGGAGATCCTGATTCCCTCGGAGCTCGAGGACGCTCTCAGCCGTCAGGCACAGGCCGAACGGGAGCGGGGCTCTCGCATCATTCTCGGTTCGGCCGAGGTGGAGATTGCCGGAGCGTTCAAGAAGGCTGCGGAGCAATATCGGGATGATCCGGTGGCGCTGCAACTGCGGGCCATGAACATGATATACGAAAGCATGCGGGACAAGGGCGGGTTGGTGCTGGTGCCCGCTTCCGCTCTGGAATCGATGAACATCGGAACGGTGCTCGGAGCGAGCGCATACGGAAAGCAGGTGCTACAAGAGCCGGGGGCCGGGAATCCGGCAGACGAAGAATCAAGTGAAAAGGAGTCGCAGAACGATGATCAGGGTTGAAGGGCTGTATCATTCCTATTCTCATAATGAGAAATACGCAGTACGGGACGCAAGTTTCGAAATTGCCAAGGGTGAGGTTTTCGGATTCCTCGGGCCTTCGGGCGCCGGCAAATCCACAACCCAGGGTGTCATGACCGGCCTTCTTCCACTGCAGAAGGGAAACGTCACCGTCGCAGGCTACGATGTGAAGAAGGCACCCCGGGCCATGTTCAACAAGATCGGTGTCTCCTTCGAACAGTCCAACGTGTACGGCAAGCTCACGGGGCTGGAGAACCTCGAGTTCTACCGGAGGCTCTTTGACGTGCCCACCCGAGACCCGAAGGAGTTGCTCGAGCTTGTTGGTCTGGACCACGTCGCAACACAGCGGGCAGGAGAATACTCCAAGGGCATGAAGCACCGGCTTACTTTTGCACGAAGCATGCTCAACAGTCCCGAAATGTGGTTCCTTGACGAGCCGACCACCGGCCTGGACCCGGCAATTGCAAGCGTCATCAAGGAGATCGTGAAGGGTGAGAAGGAAAAGGGAACGACGGTGTTCCTCACTACCCACAACATGTTTGTCGCCGATGAACTCTGCGACCGCGTCGCATTCATCATCGACGGCGAGATCAAGCTCATCGATTCCCCGAGAAACCTCAAGCTCCAGCACGGGGAACAACTCGTGGAAGTGGAATACCGGGACAACGGCGACGTGAAGAAAGAGCGCCTGTCATTCATCGACGAAAAGGACATGCACCACCTGAATGACATCGTCAACTCCGGCAAGGTGGAGATGATGCACACCAAAGAAGCGACCCTGGAAGAGATCTTCATCAAGGTGACCGGCAAGGGGCTTCAGTAAGATGAAACTGCTCTACAGTTTTCTTAAGGACATGCAGTTATCGCTGAAGGGATTCTATATCTACATCGAGATCGGTTTTGCGCTTGTTTTCGTCGCGGTCATGCTTCTTGCCGTTCCTGAGTATTTCGAGCCAAAGGTGACCGTGTACGCGCATCTTGATCTGGAAGGACCCTATCAGGCCGCCGCCGAAGAATCTCTCACCCAGGAGGGATACGACATCATTCTTCTGCCCTCCAGAGAGGAAGTGGAAACCGAACTCGCGAATGACCGCGGCAGTGTTGGTCTGGCCGTTGGTCTGGAAGACGGCAGAATCGTCTATGACTACATCCTGCAGGGGTACGAGGACGAGAAATTCCGGAACATCATCAAAACCTCGATTGAGTCCGGGTTCGCGGCAGAAATGCCGGGATACGAGAACGTGACAACCGTCACGACTCTCGAAGGCAACGTCGAAAAACTGTCCGACCGCCTGAACATGCTTCCGGTTTTCCTGGCGCTGAACGCTGCGTTCATGGGGCTGTTTATCATCGCTTCATACATCTTTCTGGACAAGGAAGAAGGCACGATACGAGCATTCGCGGTCACTCCTGCCAAAGTCTGGCACTACCTGCTGGGCAAGGTGGGGGTCATACTGGTAACGGGGCTGTTGTCGGGGTTGATCGCAGCGGCGTTTATCGCAGGACTCAAGGCCCACTACCTGCACCTCATTCTGCTGTTGATCGCTACGAACGTCTTTGGATCGGCGCTCGGGCTGTTCATCGCCAGTTTCTTCAACACCATGACAAAAGCGATGGGATGGCTGTACATGAGCATCATCGTCCTCGCCTTCGCCGCGGTGTCCTACTACAACCCCGCATTCTCTCCGCTGATCATCAGGATCCTGCCTTCCTATCCCATGCTCTTTGCATTCAGGGAGACCCTGTATGAGGCCGGCAACCTAGGGTACATCTACGCGAACGTCCTCGGCTTCACGCTGGCCGGAGTTGTTTTCTTTCTGCTGTCAAATTGGCGCTTCAAGAAAACTCTGACGGTATAGAGGAGAGTAACCATATGTTGAAAAGAATCTTGGCGGTAACCCGCAGAGACCTGAAGAGCGGTACCCGAGATTTTCTCATCCTGTATATCAGCATTGCACCGTTCCTGCTTGCCCTCCTCCTCCTCAAGGTCATTATCCCGGGAGCCGGTTCGACGACGATCAATATTGCGGTTGATCCTTCGGTTGATCTCATCGTGATTGAGTACCTGGAGGGGTACGGCAAGGTAGAGGTGCTGGAGGACATCGAACGTATCAACGCCCGCGTGCGGAAGACCGACGATTTCTTCGGACTGGTCAATACACAGGACGGTTACACCATCATCCAGCAGGGTAATGAGACAACTGGTGGCCTCCAAATGCTGCAGTCGGTGGTGAACGCCCTGGAAAATGAGGGTGTCGTTCTCCCCGTTGAGGTGCGGATATCGGACATCGGCTGGAAACTCTCGCCGCTCAAACAGCACGGAGCAAATTTCCTCATCATCTTCTGTGCGGTTTTCGGCGGGATGCTGATCACCCTGAACCTTGTTGAAGAGAAGATGAGCAACACGCTATCGGCAATCAATGTCGCTCCCATCTCGAAGACAGAGTTCATCATAGGAAAGAGCGTAATTGCCTTTTTGGTGCCGATTGTCGGAGCCTTCGGCATTGTCTGGATACTGGGATTCGAACACATCAACTACGGCATGGTTGCCCTATCCTTCATCAGCGTTGCATTTATCGGAATCATCATCGGATTCAGCATCGGCGTGGTTAACACCGAACCCATTGAGGCCGTGGCAAGTATGAAGATCGTGTTTATCCCCGTTTTCGGCTCGGTGTTCGGCGCCATCTTCCTCTCGGACAGCTGGCAAATCGCGCTCTACTGGTCGCCCTTCTACTGGGCCTACAAAGCACTGGATGCTATCATTCTCAACGAGGCGACCTGGGGATTGATCCTCAGGAACAGCGGTTTCGTTCTGGCAATTACCGCGCTGGTTTTTCTGTTCCTGAACAAGAGAATCAGGAACGGTCTACAATAATCAACAGAGAAGAGGAGTGGACATATGAACGGTTTGGCATTGCTGGGGATATTTCTGGTTCTATACGGCGTGTTCGTTTTCTTTCTGACCTTCACCAAGAAGCCACAGAGCATATGGAACATGGGCAAGATTCAGGCATTCATCAAGGTGCTCGGTGAAACAGGGACTGCGATATTCTTCTACATCTTCGGCGCCGCGGCGATCGGCGTCGGGATCTGGCTGCTGGTGAGGTAGAGTCGCAGACATGCAGGGAGAGTAGTCTCGCGAATACATACCGGGAGATAGCTTGGACGAAATACTCAAAGCGCTTCAGAACAAGGCCTTTCATCTTTCGGACGCAACCTTCAGTTTCCTCGCCGGCAAATATGAGGAATTGATCGGGTTCACAATTCCAGAAGTGAGAGTTGACGCAATACACCCTGACACTGTCCGCGAAATCATCCGCCTGCACAGGGCGCAGTTCCTTTCCGCCGAATACCTTCAGAGCAGGATATCCAATCCCACAACCGGCACCATAGACTACCTCCATGCCGAAATCACCGCAGCAACTGCCGTGAGGCTCGGAATGAAACTCAGGATTAGCGGGTATGCGATTGAACTCGTCCGAACCGCTGGTCATCTCCACGATTCAGACCGCTCTTTCCCGCACAAGATGACAATGGGGGAAGTGGAAGCACGGCACGATCCTGAAACTTACCGGGAGCACAAGAAAGAACATGCACGCAACTCGTCGTTAAGAGCGCAGGAACTTCTTGATCAGGCATCCCGAAACGGCTGCTATTTCCCCGTCGGGTTTGCGAACGACCTTCGCTATTTGATTCTCAGGCATGAACTGGGTGGAGAAAAGCAGGACGGAATGAATCAGCTCAAGCAGTCGGAAATTGAGCAGCCGTTGAACCTTAACGACCTGGCAGATGTCGTGACCGACGCTGATTCTCTGGCGTACTTCGATGCGAATATCCTGACAAACTGGGAAGAATGCAACAGAGACAAAACGGCTCTGGCGAACAAGGTTCACTTCATGTATGACAGGATGACCCTGAAGGCTCAGGACGAATTGCGTGATTCGATAGTCTTCTCCGAAGATCACATACTCGGTTCCCCGTCGGATGATGATGATATCGGGCCGATCCGAGAAATTCTCCTGGGTATCTGCGGTTAATGTGAGAGTTACACTGCCACGGAGGCTCGGCGAGCTTACGCGTAGGCCCGGTATTCCGGGCGGTACATCGACTCTCGAATCTGCCTCTCCAGATCGTCCGGCCGCTCCTCTGCGGTCAGCCCATCCCGGTACGCAATCTCAGCCGTTGCCACTGCGACCGAGAGGGACACCTCGTGGATCCGCGGCAGTGAAGGGAATATCTGCCCGGTCTCCAGCTCGGCATCCGACACCTGCGAAGCCACGGCTCGTGCGGCGGCCAGGAACATGCTGTCGGTTATATGGCGCGCCGATGCGGTGACCGCTCCAAGACCGACTCCGGGAAAGACATACACGTTGTTGCCCTGTCCGGTGACGTACGTGTTCTCCCCGATACGGACCGGCTCAAAGGGACTTCCGGAAGCGAATACGGCCGTACCCCCGGTGTGTCTATAGGCCTCCTCGGCCGTGCATTCGGACTTGGAGGTAGGATTGGACAACGCGAAAATGATCGGTCTCGCGTTGATTTCCGCCATCGTCTCCAGGACCGACTGAGAGAACATCCCGGGCTGCCCGGATGCACCGATGATCGCCGTCGGTTTAAGGGCTGCGACCGCGGTCGGGAAATCAGAGATTTCCCGGTAGTCGTGAGCAAACCGCCGTTTGCGCTCCGGGAGGTTGGACCGCGACCGGACGATCAACCCTTTGGAATCCACAAACCAACACCGCTCGCGGGCGGCGTCTTCGGACAGCTCCTCGTCAAGCAGGGCTGAGGCGATGAGCTCTCCGGCACCAATCCCGGCTTCCCCCGCTCCGAGAAAGAGAATGCGCTGGTCTTTGAAAGCCCCCCCGGTGATGCGCACGGCCGAGTAGAGTCCGGCAAGAACAACAGCCGCCGTCCCCTGGATGTCGTCGTTGAACAGGCAGAGGCGGTCCCGGTAACGTTCCAAAAGGCCAAAGGCGTTTTCCGTCGCGAAGTCCTCGCACTGGAGCACTGCATGCGGGAAGATCTCTCGTATCGCGTCAACGAATTCCTCAAAGAGTTCCAGGTAGGCATCTCCACGTACGCGATGCCGGCGGATTCCGAGGTAGAGCTCATCTTCGAGCAATATCTCGTTCTCGGTTCCAACGTCCAGCGTAACCGGAAGGCAAGCCGAGGGGTCCAGTCCGCCGCAGGCCGTGTAGAGAGAGGCCTTGCCGACAGGGATACCCATACCATTTGCACCCAGGTCTCCGAGACCAAGAATCCGCTCTCCGTCGGTGACTACGACAATCCGGATGTTCGAGTGCGGCCAGTTTGCCAGCACCTCGGCAATGCGGCCCCGATCCCGGGCAGAGATGAAAAGGCCCCGCGAGCGCCGGAGTATATGACCGTACTCCATGCATGCCTGTCCGACCGTTGGGGTGTAGATGATCGGCAGCATTTCTTCGAGATTATCCGCCACCAGCTTGTAGAACAGGGTTTCATTCCGATCCTGGAGAGCCGTCATGTAGATGTAGCGCTCCAGATCGTCGGGCTTCCGGGCAAAGTTCTCCAGAGAACGTCGGCACTGCTCCTCGATAGTGTGAACTCTGGGCGGCACGAGCCCTCGAATCCCGAGCGCGTCTCTCTCCATATCAGTGAAGGCAGTGCCCTTGTTGAGCTGAGGATTGCGGAGGATCTCACTGCCTCCGGGGAAGACCGAGCTTCGGGCGGGATTCCTGACACGCGCGAATTTGGGTTTCATTGGTCGCATTGTATCGAACCACCCGCAGTTACGAAACTCAGAACGGCAAATAACCATCGATAATCAGGGCCGCAATGCCGAGCAATCCAAACTGGAGATTGAATTGTGCAGTAGCTCCATCCAGGGCCAGGAAATCCAGCGGCTGTTCGGAAGTATGTCTCCGGCGACCCTTGCGGTTGAGTTTCATTGCAGCGGGGACGGCAAGCAGCGTTACCAGAAACGACCAGGGCATCTCCGGTCCGAGATCGACCAGCCGTGTGGTGATGATCAGTAGGATGATGAGTGCGAAGGGGCCGAATAGCAGCACCGAATAGTAGTGTGCCGAAATCGGATCGCCCAGCAAATTGGCCATGGTTCGTATTCCGGATGCACTGTCATCCGCAATATCACGCCAGTTGTTGGCATGCAGGATCGCCACCACCAGCAGCGACATCGGCATCGCCCAGATTGCAGGTACCCAGGAAACTGAGCCGGTCTGAACCGTCCAGGACCCCAGTGCTCCAAGAACGCCGAAATTGAGGAATACCGCCAGATCGCCAAGGGCATTGAATTTCAGCGGCAGCGGCCCCCAGCTATACAGGATTCCAATAGACACACCAATCAATCCAATCCAGAAGATTGCCATCCCTACTACCGAAACTATGTACAACCCCATCAACAATCCGATCAGGAGAAAGGCGAATCCGGCTACCTTGGCTTCGCGGGGTGTTATCCACTTTCGGACCACGCCGCCGCTGACGGGGTTTACACGGCGATCGATTCCTTTTTGGTAATCATAGGCATCATTCAGCAGATTGGCGCCGGTATGCAGAATCGCCATAGCCGGCAAACTGATCAAGAACAGAACCCAGTTGGGGGCTGCTGATCCGATGGTAACGGCCAGTACAAATCCGAAAATCACCGGCATGGTGGAAGCCGGCAGGGCAAATGGACGGGTGGCAACCACCCATTTCTTCACAACCCCTGGTTTTGGATCTCGCTCGTTGATATCAGTCAGTTTTCAGCTCCACAGCTCCAGAATTTGCATTCATTGATTGAATAGTATGAAATACAATCGCAAAGAAGAAGCTCTCTGTATCGTCATCCCGGACGTCCAACAAGGAGAAACCCATGACACCGCGCAAGATTGTCCTGGAGCAAATCCAACACCATCCCACGAATCCCGTCCCGTATACGCTCGGATTTGAGGGCGGCGTGGTAGAGCGGCTCACCGAGCACTATGGCAGTGATTCGTGGCTGGAAGGACTCGTTCCCTACATCGTGAAATGCTGCGGCATTGATAGGCGGAAACAGGAACCCATAGACGAAGGGAGGGCACGGGACCCGTTCGGTTCCGTTTGGCGAACCGACCAAAGACCATTTCACCTTGAGGAACCCGGCCTGCCGTCTCCATCGTTCGACGGGTATGACTTTCCGCCGGCCGGGGCTTTCGTGGACCCGAACATAAAACAGAACGGGTTGAAGAGACGGACGGAGCTGTCCGAAAGCTTCACGACGATCGGTGTCGGGGGGGGGGCTGTGGGAGACCTGCTGGGGTATCCGCGGGTTCAGCTGGGGGGAAAGACGATCTCTCGAAGCAGATCGACAGCGTCGAAGATTTGCTCTTCCATGAGGTACTCGTCGGGGCTGTGGATGTTGTGCATCCCAAGCCCGAATACAACGTTTCGGAGACCTTTCCGGTTGAGATTGTTGCTATCTCCGCCGCCCCGGGACGAGACAAACTCAGGCTCCCGGCCGAG